>DAOVBT010000291.1 GCA_030670375.1 Candidatus Aminicenantota bacterium
ACGTAGAATCGAACGGCTGGTGGACCCGGCCATGTCCAATCTTCCGCCATTCCTGACACCGGAAGGAGGGCTGAACACAGGGTATATGATCACTCAGTATACGGCTGCGGCATTGGTCTCGGAGAACAAGGTCCTGTCCCATCCTGCTTCGGTTGATTCTATCCCTACCTCTGCCAACCAGGAAGACCATGTGAGCATGGGGGCCATCGCAGCGTTTAAGGGAGCTGACATCGTCCAAAATGTGAGAAATGTCCTGGCAATAGAATTGCTGTGCGCGGCCCAGGGGTTGGATTTCATCGCGGAAAAACCTGGCAAAGGAGTGGCTGGTGCCCACAAGGTCATCCGTGAACACATCCCGACGCTTACACACGACAGGGTGATGTCCTATGACATAGAAAAAATGGCAGATCTGGTTTTCAATCAGACTATTATCAGTGCTATCGAAAAAGAAATGGGCCCCCTCCTCTAACCTGAGTTATTTGTAAAAATTATCGATGTCATAGGAGCAATTGTTTAAGGGCTTGGATATCGCGTTTGATTCTTGCTTCGCAGAGCTGAGGCCATTCTTCTCTTGCTGTGATGGTCATTTCCCCGCTTCTCATCCTCTCTTCTGTTTGGAGGGCCAATCGAAGAATCCGGGCAAATTCTTCCGCAGTCAGATCAGGAAACTTCGAGAGAAACATGGGATCGAACACGGGAAGAGAAAATTTCCCTCCGTGATCCTCGATGGTGAGGTTAATCTTTCTCTTCGTAAGATCAAGAAAATCACAGATCTTCGGCAAATCGATCACACCTTTCCCGGTTTCAACCGGAAAGGTGGTCAATCCCTGATGATTCAGGATGACAGCCCCATCTTTGATATGCGTACAAACAACCCAGGGTAGAATCCTTCGCGTGGAAATGACCGGATCTTCGAGCATGGTCAACAGGTTCATTGTATCCAGGCAAATCCCCAAGTATTCACCAGGCACGGCCTCGCAACGGTCAAACAGCCGGAGCAATTCATGGGTCGTGAACTCGAAATGGGTCTCGATGGCCAGGATAACATTGTTGTCCTTTAACATTTGCCGTTGATCCCGCAGGCTTTTGGCCATCTCCTCCAGCAGGGTTTCTGTCATCGGGCTTTGAGGATCCCACCGCATCAATCCGCCTGAACACGATCTCACGATCGATGTGCCAAGAAGAGCGGCCTGCTCGGCCATCTTTTGGTTGATCCCAGCAATACCTTTTTTCTTCCAAGTCTTCAAATCAAACGGTATGTGCTGCGCTCCTCCCCACTCCAGGTAAAGGCCTTTATCTAACGCATAACTGGCCAAATCCTTCAAGCAAGCCTTATCCACTTTTTCGGCAACTTCGGGATTCAGCCCTGAAAACTGGACGCCGTTGGCCCCATTTTCCTCTGCCCACTTCAGGACTTCCAAAGGAGACAAATTAAGCGGAAACAAGCAGTAATTGTCGATGCCGGCAGCCATTTCTTCCCTCACTATTTCTAACCTTAATAATTCAGGCTAATTAATTCTTTTGATGATGTGCCACCCGTACTTACTTTTCTCTGGGGAAAACTCGGCCATCCTTATTTCATTCACAGAAAGCTTGAAACTCACATCGCCAAATTCTTCCACCATCTGCGACCGAGAAGCTTCCCCCTGGTCTCTATTCGGCTCGGCACTAAAATTCGCCATTTTGTAAACACCCGGGTAATTATCATCGGTGTATTCCTTGACCAGGGCGTCAAAATCTTCGCCTTTTTCCGCTCTCTCGAAGATCTCATTGGCCAGCTTCTCAGCCTCCTCCTTTGTGCGTGTGACTGTATCCTTGGGGATCGATCCCTTAAAAGAGATTAGGATGTGTTGCACGGTGATATGATCCGGTTCTTTCTTGCATGACACCCAGAGAAGGGAGGCCACAAATAAAATCATCAAAACCAAACAAAAACGTTTCATTCGATCTCTCCTGGTCTTTTTTTCTTATTTAACACCAAGATGGGGACTGAAAGCAACTCAAGCCGCATAGCTTACGACTAGCAATCATTCCGTGGAATTTCACACTGTTGTGAATAAGGTTTACAAATTTTCAGGCTTCTCTAGGGAAAGACCATGGTATAATTCTTTCACATCTAACAGTGCTCTGTATTCCTTCAAGGAGGGAGAAAGGTTGAGAAAAAAACTTGTCTTTTCAATAGTTTTTCTGTGTCTTTTGGGAATATCTCACTCCAACCTATTGGCGGAATTCCATTTTCAAGCTGATTTTATATCCCGGTATATCTGGAGAGGGTTCGATCTGAATCCTTACAAAAAGCCCGTTTTTCAGCCATCCATGGAGTATGAATTCGGAAACAGCGGATTGTCTTTGAATCTGTGGATGAGTTTTTCCTTCGCAAATAAAGAACTGAATGAAACCAATTTTATCTTAGCTTACACTCGGAAACTGTCTGAACAATTTTCGTTAAAAGCCGGATTGATTCACTATGGATGGTATTTCGTGCCTAATTTCCGGTTCGAAGATAACACAAGCCATGAAGTTTTTGCCAGTGCAGGAATGCCGGAGATTGTGCTCCAGCCTGCAATCACGATTTTCTACGATTTCACGAACGGCGACGGGTTTTATGTCCTTCTCGAGACAGGATATTCTTTTGAACCAGTGAAATCTTTCAAAACCTCTTTCTCTGCCTCCCTCGGGTATAACGGCGGGCAGTGGCTGGCCGAGGGGACCGATCCCGGATTCAGCGATCTTAACATAGGAATATCTCTGGCCTATGCATGGAATGAGCTTCGAATCATTCCGTTCGCCAACTACACCTTTGTGCTTTTGGACGCTATCGGGAAAGAAAACCATTTCTGGTTCGGAATCTCTTTGATCTATGAACTTGAAAAATAGGGAAATCAATCCTTTGCGTCGTAAGTAGTCAAGCGCTTGTTCTAAATTCTTGAGGTTTGTGGTAGGATCTTTGAAAGGCCTGGCACTGGCTGCTATTGCCCATGGATTATTCAATTTTTTCACCACATCCTCTGCGTTCAGGATCATTTCGTCGCTTCTGATCCTAGTAATCTGGATCTGGCGGATAAGGACCATGGAAAAGCTTAGATCTGCACCTCATACACAGCTGGGATCTTAGCGAGCTGAATATCCTTATTAAAGGTCCATGCGACCACGTTCACATGCCGAAAATAGGGAAAAAACCGGTTGCGGTATAGGGGTTCCATCGGATAATACTTCCGTATCCATTCGACAGCTCCCAAACAACCAGCATCCTGGATATAGCAGAGGAAAGCTTCCACAAACCGCCTTCTTTCGCGGCTGGAAAGCGCGGTGTAGGCCACATGATTGATCCAAGCCCATCGCTCTTTTGTTTTTCCCAGATGATCATGATAGATGAAGTTGATCAGACCTTCCACTTTTCCATCTTTCTCATACACCACTGTCTGCGAAACGTCCACATAATCAAGTTCTATGCCCAATTTCTCACGGTCCCAAACCCGAGCCAGCCTTATTTTATCCGCGTATTGGTTGAGCAAAGTTAGACAGCGATCTAAATCTCCTTCCCGGTATTCCCGGATGGGGACAGAATCCCGCCTTTTTGGGGGTCTCTGTGCGCCGATGATCCGTATCGCCGCCTTCTCCCAATTTTTCAGCCCTTCCGATGCGGCCGCTCGGTTTAGGTCAAGTACCCGGGCTATCACATAATTGCGCCTGAGCCACTGAACAGGATTCCCGGTCGCCTCCAACTTTTTGACCAATTGTGTGGATCGATGCCCTTTTTCCAGGGCATAAATCGAGAGATCGTATCGAACCTTTTTGTTGAGTTCGAGGGCTTCATGGATAAGAGCATCGGCAATACCCTGCCGCAGGAATTCTTTTCTGGTAA
>DAOVBT010000049.1 GCA_030670375.1 Candidatus Aminicenantota bacterium
ATGCTTCCCACATGGCCCGGGCCGTGATGGAGGGAACGATCTTGAATCTCGGGTATGGTTTTTCGCGCATGAAATCTTTAGGATTGATTCCATCGGAAATAAGGGCTACGGGCGGAGGAGCCAAAAGCAAGCTCTGGCTTCAGATTGTCGCCGACATTTTCCAGACTCCTGTGCTCACACTCCAGGAAGAAGAAGCGGCTGCATTCGGAGCCGCCATCCAGTCCATTTGGAATTATTATGAGAGCCAGGGAAATAAAGTGAGAATCGAGGATTTAACCGAAAAGATGGTGAAGCTGGAGGAAACGGTTGTCGAACCCCGACCTGAAACATTCGCCCTGTATGAAGAACTCCAGGACCGATTCAACTCCCTGTGGCAGACTCTAAAACCGGAATTCGACACCCACCGCAAAACATCTAACCAGGATAATTTATGACCCTCCACCCCACCCTAGCATTAGCGGATGCGAAGAAGTGGTCATGACGCTGTATTTTTATACTGCGAATGGAGCACGACCAGCCGATGCAGTAAGATTGGTCCGCCCGTAGGGTATAAGATGTTGATACATATGAATATACCCATCCAGATTATTGTCAAAAAGGTGTATCAACAGCTTTTATGAATAATTCAGGTTAGCCGATGTGGAGATACTTGTGCATGAGTTTCCGCATATCCACAGAGCCACTCAAGGAGTGAACCTCGATATTTTCTTCGTTAAGTATCTCCACGATGTAATCGATAACGCTTGAAGGAAAGATCCCCTCACGTTCATAAAACTCCCTGTTTGAAATCAAGATTCGCGCCGATTCCCCACAGCTGGATGGCAGGACAGGAAGGTTATCCGATATGCCTTCCTCGGCCGTATCTTCCTTTTTGAGATAAAATTTGTCCGCCAAGACTAGAGATTCATCATCGGCAAAAGCCCAATCAGCCGCCATGATAATTCCGGCCAACAGAAGATGCACCAGGGCACTCCCGTCAGGGCTGCGGAACTCTACGGTTTGACGGTTCTCAGGGCTATTATTTGGGGACGGGGACGTGGGATTTATGCGATCGGCAAGATTGTGTGCGGCGTTCCAGGCCAACGGGACGCGGATCAGAGCATTCCGGTTAAGATCGCTCCAGAAAATCTGCGTTGGAGCCTCATAATGCGGGATCAGCCTCAAGTAAGAAGAGGCGACCATGTTTCCGAAAGCTGTCAGGGATTGAGCATTTTGGCACAATCCTCCGATCAGCCTAAGAGAGGCTTGGGACAATTCCCCGTCTGAGCTGGTCATAATGTTTTTGCCCTCTTTTCTCAACTGCAAATGGAGGTGGAGACCGTTTCCGGCCACACCCAACTCAAGCTTGGGCGCAAACGTGGCAACACAGCCGTGCTTGAATGCCACATTCCGGATGATCCATCTGGCCATCACGAGATAGTCCGCCATTTCCTCGGCTGGCTTGGGAAGGAACTCGATCTCCAGTTGCTCGGCGCTTTTTCCTCGGATTTCATCCTGATCGCTCTGGACACTGTTGATAAAACCCACCTCAGTATGGCTGTATTTTACCACCCCCGTGATCCGGGATATGTGATGGATCATCTCATCCAGAATCTCTCCGCTTTTTCTGAACGGGGCTGCTTCATGATAGCCAAGTTGTTTTTTCATCGGGAAAATATTCGGATCGCCGTCATAAATCAAGTAAAATTCCAACTCCCCCAACGCATAAAGATCCAATCCCGTATTATTCTGGAAATGAGCATGGGCTTTTTTCAATATATTATCCAGCGCGAAAGACGCTCTCTCTCCATCTTTGTCCAAGAACCGGCAGATAAAGTCCAGGCTGCGCTCGTCAAACGGATTCAGAAAGGCCGTTTTGTATTCAGGCACCACATACAAATCAGAAACGCCTGCCTGAAGAATTCCACTGAACAGCGAAGACCCGTCCACCCGCTCTCCTTCAGCCAGGATGAGTTCGGCTTGATCTCTACTCGTCACCGGAATCTTGAGTTCCTTGAGCCTCCCATCCAGGGCCGTATAATGGAAGGTCAGACGTTCGATTCTCTTCTGCTCGATGACATGCAGAAAGTCCCCTCTGTTAAAATCCTCCGGGGGCTTGTTTAAGAATTCTCCCAGAGGATTGGCGAGAGCATAAGTTGTTCCTTTTTTTTCCATTGCGAATCATGTATTTTACGATAAAAGTGGGACATTCCACAAGGTAAAAATGGGGACGTCCCCTGGTTTGACCCCAACCATAGGTTGTGTTATATCTCTCGATGGCGATGACAGAGCACAAAGATACCCTCCTCCGGATGGAGCACATCACAAAATCCTTTTCCGGCGTCAAGGTGTTGGAGGACGTGTTTTTTGACCTCAAGGCAGGAGAAGTTCATGTTCTGGCTGGAGAAAACGGCGCTGGAAAAACCACGCTGATCAAAATCTTGGCCGGCGTTCACACAGACTTCGAGGGAGAAATCCGGCTGAATGGGCAGCCCACCCTGTTCAAAAATCCCCATGATGCGGCAGAATCCGGCATCTCTTCCATCCACCAGGAGATGTCTTTGATTAAAGCCATGACTGTTGTCGACAATATCTTTCTCGGGAGAGAGCAAACCCGTGGAAATGTTTGGATGGATTACCGCACCCAAAAAGAAAAGGCCCAAGAACTCCTTGCGCAATTGGGGATCGATGCCAATCTCAGTCTCACGGTGGAAGAATATCCTGTCTCCGTGCGCCAGATGATCGAAATCGCTAAAGCCCTGGCCTATGATGCCCGGATTATCATCATGGACGAGCCCACATCCGCTCTGAATGAACTGGAAGTCAAGCGGTTATTCCAGATCATTCAAGATCTTAAACAGAAAAAATGTGGCATCATCTACATCTCGCACCGCTTAGAGGAAATCTACGAGATCAGTGATCGAATCAGTGTGCTCCGAGATGGAAAACACATTGGAACCGCCAAAGCCGACGATCTGTCTCCCCAAGAACTCATCCAATGGATGGTAGGGCGCAAGATCAACCAGCAGTTTCCCGAACGCAAGCTCTTCACTGGGAAGGAGCGTCTCAAAGTGGAGAATCTCTATCTGCCCGACCCAATCGGATCCAAGGAATGGGTGGTGGAGGATGTTTCTTTTTCTTTGAAAGCAGGAGAAATCCTCGGGATTGCAGGCCTTCAGGGGTCTGGAAAGAGTGAATTGTTTCATGGGCTTTTCGGGACCTATGGGAAATCAGTCGACGGCACGGTCCACTTGGATGGGAATCCCTTCAAAATCCACTCCCCTATTCAATCTATCAAGCATGGTTTGGTGCTTCTAACCAACGACAGAAAGGGCACTGGCCTGGTGTTGCCGATGAATATCATCCGCAATATCTCTCTATCTTCTATCAAAGCTTATTCCCCTGCAGGATGGATTCAAATTCAAAAGGAAAAAAATACAGCACAGGACCATATCGTAGCCTTCGGGATCAAAGCTCAGTCCATGCACCAAGAAGTCGAAACTCTCTCGGGAGGCAACCAGCAAAAAGTGGTCTTGGCCAAGTGGCTGGAGACACACCCAAAAGTCTTGCTGTTGGATGAACCGACATTGGGCGTGGATGTCGGAGCCAAACATGATATATACACATTGATGAATCAATGGACCAAACAAGGAATGGCAATCCTGCTGATCACTTCCGAGCTCCCGGAACTGCTGGCCATGTCGGATCGCATCATGGTCATGCATCGAGGTAGAATCACGGCGGAATTGACTAAGGCTGAGGCCACACAGGAAAAAATCATTCACGCGGCCATGGGAGACGAAAAAACAGCATGAAAACAAAACAGAAAGTTCAGGATAGAAAGGACCAGCAGAGGAATTGGCTGAGATCCCCCTTGTTACGGGCTTTTGCGGCGTTGGTTCTGGTGTTTTTGATCGGAATAATGTTCAACGCCGACGGGGCCTTCTTCAAGTGGAACACCCACAGAGACATGCTCCGTCATATATCGGTTTTTGCCATATTGGCGTGTGGGATGACATTGGTCATCATTGCCGCAGGCATCGATCTTTCCGTGGGCAGTCTATTGGGGCTGACGGCTGTTCTTTTTTCTCTTTTTACTCTGCAGAAAGCATGGTCTCCCTGGTTGGCGCTTCCGGCGTGTTTGGTAATCGGCGCCGCTCTCGGGGCTGCCTCGGGTAGGCTTATTGGTCGATTCAAGATACAACCGTTTATCGCTACCCTGGCCATGATGGTATTTGCCCGGGGGATGGCCAAGTGGGTATCGGGAGGCCAGAAAATATCCACAGCCGTCCTCCAGCCCGATGGAACGTATCAATATGTCGATGTTCCTCCGATCTTTGACTTCATCAATTCCAAGGTCCTCAATGAAAACCTGGCCGTGGTGACCCTGATCCTGTTTGCCTGTGTACTGATATGTTGGGTAATCCTGACAAAACTCCGATGGGGCCGGTATATCTATGCCATCGGGGGAAACGAGGAAGCCGCCCGATTATCCGGAATTCCCGTTATCCGGACCAAACTTCTCACCTATGGGCTTTGTGGGTTTTTCTGTGCCATCGCTGGCATATGTCAGGCTGCCCAGGAGCTTCAGGGTGATCCTGAAGCAGGAATGACCTACGAACTCACAGCCATCGCTATCGTGGTGATCGGTGGCACAAATTTGATGGGAGGCCGCGGCGGGATCGGGCTGACCTTTATCGGGGCCATGACCATCGGATATTTGGAGAAGATTCTCAGCATCAACGCTGTGGGCGAAGCCAGTCGGTTGATGCTCACCGGTGCGATCATCATAGGCGCCGTCCTCTTCCAAAAAACCCGCCGATGAGATTGTTTCACTTTCGGTAAGCAAATTCGGCTATTAATTCATATGTATACGGAAGGCCTCTGTTTTTCCAGCCCCCAATAGTCCGATATCCCTTCTCATCCTTTTTACCCTCGATTCCTTCCTTCACATTGAAAACGTTCTGGTATCCTGCGCCAATAGCCATCCGGGCCGCTACAGGGCTCCTGTTTGCACTCCGGCAGATAAACACCAAGGTGTCCTCTTTTTTAAACCTCGAGGCAAGATTGCGAAGGAAATCTCTGTTCGGCACTTGTCTCTGTCCTTTCTCGTCCCAAAACAGCAGCGGAATGATATAAGCATTCTCTGGATGGCCGACATAAACATATTCAGCAATGGTGCGGACATCGATCAAATAGGTATCGGCTTTTTTAGCCAAATCGAAAGCTTCTGATGGCGAAATCTCTTTCACATCCTGGGGAAAAAGCGATCCAGATAAAAACACCAAAACAGTCACAAAAAAGATGATTTTTCTCATCGAACGACCTTATGGGAAATTGTAACTCCACGTGCCGCAAGGCCGTCCATAAAAAGGTCGTATAAATCGCCATCGAAAACATTTTCCGGGAACACGACACCTCTTTGCGTGATCTGACCGGACATGATCATCTGCGCTCCGATGGAAGCAGGGAAGCTTGTTGTTTTACCCATGGATGTGAAGCCCTTATCTGTGTCGAAATAGTCGATCATCTCGAAAACATGAGTAATAGGATTCCTGTCCTTTTTCCCCGACACCTCGATTCTCATCAGCGTAGCATCCCTCTCGTCTCCCAGCTTCATCCGTTCATCGAGGACCACCTCCAACACTCTTCGCGGCGTTACCTTTTGGCCATCCACATCCACTGGCTCCCGAGAAAAAAAACCACAGGCCTTGAGCGTCTGCACGCCCTCCACATGACCCATATGCCTGATGGTCTTTTCGGCCAAATCCTTGATCTTCCCTTGCAGCGTATACGTCATCGAATTTAGGCCATCGGTGTAAAACCACTCCATTTCAGAAAAAGGATCTGCAAATTCTATTTTCTCCAATTCTGTTAAAGGAGCCACTCTTTCGATTTTCCCATCCTTGAGTACCAACACTTCGCGCTCGTACAAACCCAAGAGGCTCTCCACGGCATAAACGATCCTGTAATTAAGAGGCGGCCTGGGTTCCACGGGAACTCCTCCCACGCCCACAATGCCCTTTTCCGCTTCATCAAGAAGATGAACTGCCCGGCCCACACAGACATTGGTAATGCCTGGGGAAACACCCAATCCAGAAATCACGGCAATCCCCTTTTCCTTTGCCCTCGAATCATACTTCATCCGCTCCAACGGCGCCTCTCCCACCAAATCTATATAATGGACTCCTTTTGCCACAGCCGCATCCAGGGATATCAAACTTTGCTCGTGCAACAACGCACACACAGCCACATCTTTTCCTTCCATGACCTCCATTCGCTGGTTCTCATCCTCGATATCTCTCTGCAAAGGCAATAACCTATCACTTCCTATGAATCCTGCAGCCAGTCCCAACCGCTCAAAATCAATATCCGTAAGTGTCACATGGCATTTCGGATCGCTCTCGATCAAATCTTTCGCCAGGACAACGCCCATTTTCCCAGCTCCCATCACAAGATAATGCACCATCCATTTCTCCTTACATTTTCAACTTCCCTGAATTATTCAGGTTATTTGATCTGGGTTACGATTCCCTGCAAATCCTTCTGCTTGAGAAAATCGTTGAAATCAGGAATATCCTTATCCAGCAGAGCCTTCAACTGCGCCTGATAGTCAACGATCATCTCCTTATACATGGCATGCACCTCTCCTGACTGATCAGTCGGCCCAAAATCTCCGCTGGCCACACTGCCTGCCAACATACTGACTTTACCATACAATTTCATCGGCCACCGCAAAATATCCTGGCTTCCTCCTGTCAATTTCAGCTGGATAAGATTCTCTTCCACACCGATCAGCTTCTCATCCAACGCTTTCCCTGTCTTGATAATATCCTCCACCTCTTCCTTCTCTTTCAGCATATCCTGGAGGTCATAGATCTGTTTCCGGACCCATTCGATCTGGTTGACCATCTTGGCCACAGCTTGACTGTCTTCCCAAATCTTCTTCAACATCTGGAACTGTTCCTGGATTCCTTCCTCTGATCCCGGAGCATTCGGATCCCTTCTGATCTCAAGCTCCTGCGTGAACTCTTGATCTCCCACCACAAGCTTTACCGTATACTTCCCAGGGGGAGCAGATAAACTGACCGGCCCGCCCCAGCTCACATAGGACCGATATCCGGATTTCCCCATCTTTACCCAATCTGCATATTTGGGTTTTGTCCTCAGCTTGATCCTCTCTGAGGGCTCATATCTCAGGTTCCAATTGATACGCTTGATGCCCATGCTATTGGTTCCGTTCAGGGATCTGACCTTTTCTCCCGCCTCATCGAAAATATCGATTTTCACTTTCCCCTTGGCCCTGGATTTCAGGTAATAATTGATCTGGGCTCCATAAGGCGGATTCTGTCCTACTGAGGGCTGCTGCATATCTGCCATCGGCGTGCTCTTGAACTGGAACCGGTAGGCGGGCCTTGGCTTAAAAAGAAAAACATCGGACTGGAACACCTCCGGCGTTAGCTGCTGCAACGGCGTGATATCATCCATGATCCAGAATCCGCGCCCGTAAGTTGCTACCACCAAATCATTAAAATGTTCCTGCACGACCATCCAGTGTACCGGTGCATGAGGCATGTTGCTCTGCAATGGAATCCAGTTCTCCCCATCATCAAAAGAAGCATAGATGGCGTTCTCTGTTCCCACATACAGCAATCCCTTTCTTACAGGATCTTCCCGGACACAATGGGCATAGCTAAATACACTCTTCGGGATATCCGAACCAATCGACTTCCAGCTGGATCCGTAATCGTTCGTCTTATAAACATAAGGATCGCGGTTGTTAACCTGATGGAAATCCACGGTGATATAACATGTTCCTGCATCGTACCGGGAGGGTTCTATATTGCTCACCGTTCCCCACTCCGGCAGATCCGGAATATTCTTGGTGACATTTACCCAGTTTTCGCCCCCATCCCTGGTCACATGCACCAACCCGTCGTTAGTTCCGGCCCAGATCACCCCTTCCTCTAGGGGCGACTCCGCCAGTGCAAAAATCAAACAAGCATACTCAACACTGGCATTATCCGGGGTTAACCCACCTGAACTCCCAAGCTTGCTCTTTTCGTTCAAGCTGAGGTCGGGGCTTATGACCTGCCAGCTCTGGCCCCTATCGGTCGTCATGTGGACATGCTGACTGCCCACGTAGACCTTGTTGTGATCATGCGGAGAGATAGCAATCGGAAATGTCCACTGGAACCTGTATTTCAACGGAGCAGCCGGTGTGCCCATCGCATAATCCGGCCAGACCGTCACATTCCGCGACGTCCGCGACCTTTCATCATACCTATCAAGAGCTCCCTGGTAATTCCCCGACCAGATGATGTGATTGTCCACAGGATCGGGGATGGCAAAACCGCTCTCAGCCCCACCGACAGCATGCCACTCACCCAAAGGAATGCCCATAAATCCGTACAGGCTGTTGCTTGGCCCTCTTGTAGACGGTCCATCCTGCCTGTTTCCGTACACATAATACGGAATCTGGTTATCGACAGCCACATGATATAGCTGGGCAATCGGCAATCCATGGCCTCGCCAATTCTTCCCTCGATTTGTCGATATGGAGATGTACTGGTCGTTCCCGACTGCCATCCGGTCCGCGTTTGTGGGGTCGATCCAGATATCGTGGTTGTCCCCGCCCACCATGGCCGCCATCTGCAAGGATTCTCCGCCGTTTTTCGTTTTTTGGAAGCGAACCGCACAAAAGTACACCTCATCCGGATCGGTCGGAGATACGGCACATCGCGAGTAATAATGGGGACGCTGGGTCAGGTTGTGGTCGTGGCTCATCAACTTCCAGGAATCTCCGCCGTCGTCGGAACGCCAGAGCACTCCGGTCGAAGTATTTTCTCCCTTCCAGGGCACTCCGTCTCCTGTCTCGATCAGGGCATAAACACGGCTGGAATCGCTGGGCGCTATGGCCAAGGCAATTTTCCCGAGCGGCCCTTTTGGCAAACCACTGCCT
>DAOVBT010000203.1 GCA_030670375.1 Candidatus Aminicenantota bacterium
AAAAATGAAAAGAGACCTATCGGTGGACCGTAGTCTAAAGGCCCGCGTAAAAAGCAAAGTAAAGATATTGGAAAACAGTCAACAGCAGATTTGACCACCTTTCATTTTAGTAAAACTGAACAGAATCACCTGGCTTGTTTGTTGGCTAAGTAGGAAGTCCTTTATCAGCCTTGATCCCGATGGGTGACCCATTTGTTTTCTTAGTCCTTAACCCATTCATTAACTACATCTTCGGCCTGTCCGGGCATAATTCCCACCATAATTGCCAGGTCAAGTATGTTGAATCTTTCCCGCATCTGATTGGCATTTTTCCAGATTTGGAGCAGTTTTTCAGTTTTGAGACGGTTATCCTTGAGGCGAATATCGTTTATTCGGTGGGCGGCTCCTGCTTGTTTCAAGCAGTTTTTTATTTTTTGCGCAGGCAAGAGATTCTGTTTTAAGATTACGCGTAAACTGTCCCAATTCTCGGAGCGACTCAGCTTTCTGGCTGCCAGTTCAGATTTGGGAATTTTTTCCTGGTACTTACCTTGGACAATGCTGGTGAGCGGTCCCCAGAAAACCTTGTCGACCTCTGAAGGGAGCTTTGTGAATTCAGGGGCTTCGATGGTCAATATTTTTTCATACAAAGCAGCCGAAAGTATAGAGCCTAGACCGACCTGCCGACCGTGGAAATCGTGCTGGTTGCCTTCAAGCGTTGAGATCATGTCCAGAGTGTGGGAAAAAAGATGTTCGCCTCCAGAGGCAGGCGCCGAAGTCCCGGTGATCGTCATGGCCACGCTTGAATAGAAAAGCGCTTCGAAAAGCGCTTGAATGGCTTCCCCATCTCGTTTCTTAATCTTATCCGGCTGTTCCAGGTATACAGATTCCAAGTCCTTTAAAAGATCGACGGAGAACTGGCAGTAGTACTCGTCAAACAAATACTGATTGAGTTTCCAATCCGCGGAACTGACCGGTTTCGCAATCACGTCCCCCAAACCTGAGGCGGTCAAGTCGAATGGAGCGTTTTCTATGACATCCGGTATGGCAAATACTCCCTTACAGGCTTGGGCCTGAAACAGGACTTTGAGGCCGTTTATGGTTGCGGAAACATTTGAGGATGCATAGCCATTCATTGATGCCGCCGTGGCGACTGTCAAAAATGGTTTTTTCCTTTCAAAGGCGATCCACTTGGTCAAATCGTTGATAACGCCACTGCCTGCTGCGATATACAATTCGGCCGTGGGGGCCTGTCCCAAAATAAAATCCCTCGTCTCATCGTCCGTTATGGGCGATTCCCCCTCACGATCCGGGACTATGAAACACTTGACAGTTGCCCCGTCGTTTTTCAAAGCTTCTTCAACCAGGTGTCCAGCAATCTCGTAAGTCCGTTCGTCAGCCATAATAAGATACTCGGGTTGGGCAACATATTGCCTGGCAACTTCAGGGAGGCGATCGACCGCGGAGGAACTATAATACAAATGTTCAGTCGGAACCGTATGCCGGCGGCCACATTCACAGTCAAATGATTTACCCAAAAGATCGGATGGTTTCATTACGAACCTTGTAATCGTTTACCGGGGTCTGGGCTTGGGGTTATCGCCGGTCTGAGGCGAAGCTTTTCTAGTTTTCTGTATACCCCGTGATTTCAGTACTACGTTTATAAAGAGGGGTTAAGGCATTGAAAGTCTTCAAATATACATCCTTAAAGAGTTCGCCGTAAATTCTGCTCTTCTCACTATCCGGAAGAAATTCCTGCCCGACATGAACCATGGAATTCACTGCCGTTTCGAAATCCCCAAATATCCCGGTGGCAACGGCTGTGTCTATGGCAGCACCAAGCGCACAGGTTTCATAAGTGTTCATCCTCTTGACAGGCAAGGAAAAAATGTCGGCTGCAATCTGGACAGCCACATCGCTTTTGGAGCCTCCTCCACCCACTCGGATCTCGCTCAAACGAACTCCGGTTTTTTGCTGCACTCGGTCACCCAGGCGCTTCAATTCGAAGACAATGCCCTCCAGAATCGCCCGATAGATATGGGCCCTGGTGTGTGCACTGGCAAAGCCGATGAGGGAGCCTTTAGAGTATTTAAGTGACGGATGCGGTGTCCAATGAGGTTGAAGCATAAGTCCCAGGGAACCTGGTGGGATATCTCTTATAATCTCGTCCAACACTTCTTCAGGGGCGATATTTCGTTTCTCTGCCTCATCAATCTCCCGTTGACCCATTTCCTGTAAAAACCAGCGCGCCATCCAAAAGCCTCTGTAAATAAAACATTCCAGGATCCAGGCATCCGGGATTGGGGCACACCAGGTGAAAAATCCAAGTTTCCCGTCTTCGATGTATTTTTTTGATACAACTCCCATGGAGGCAGCAGTCCCAAAAGATATAGTCCCGATATTCGGTGTAATGGACCCGGTACCTAGGGACTCCGATTGTTTATCTCCCGCCCCAACGACTACCGGGAGGCCCACGGGCAGTCCAGTCTCTTCCGATGCTTCTTTAGTCACATATCCTAGAACTTCGTTAGGCTTGAAAAGCTTCGGAAGCTGCTCTCTTTTTATACCGAATACATCCAGAATACCATCAATTCCAAACCAGTCAAATTTCTTGGATTCAAGGGGCCAGTACCCGACAAACATGGACGCCGAGTCATGGAACTTGTCTGTCAGTTTTTTAACAAACCAGCTGGATACGAGACAAAACTTGTGGGTTTTAGCATAAATCTCCGGCTCATATTTATTTATCCAGGAAAAATAGGAATTCCTTTGAACCAGCTTGATGACCTCGGATTTACCCAAAAGACCGAACAGTAGTTTTATTTTTGTACTGACTGGCGGCGGGTCTTCGGTATACCGCTGGTCAAGCCAGATAATACAATTCCGCAGCGGGTTCCCCTCTTTGTCTACCGGAATCACATTACCACGTTGAGTAGTAATTCCAAGTCCCGCAATTTTTTCAGGGTCGAATTTCTTACTGTTCGTGACTTTACGGGTAACTTCGCAGAACTTGTTCCAATGGTCTGCAGGCTTTTGTTCCGCCCAGCCGGGCTTCAGAGAAAAATAAGGCTCGTGAGGAGCTCTAGCCACTGCAAGTTCATTTCCCTGTTTATCGTACACAATAGCACGGACGCTCTGGGTTCCGCTGTCTACAGCCATTATAAACTCTTTTTCCACTATGTCCCCCGTTCATTCCACATTTGAAAAATTGCTACAGTTCCAGCTCCCAAGAGGGATCAAATTCCTTATAGTACTCGAAAAATCTTTGGCGGTTTGCCTTTGCCTTTTCAATAATTTCCTGTTCGCTGGTAATTCCTCGTTCAAGCAGAATATCTTCCAGTTTAATCATGGCCTGCTGGTAGGGTAGACATCCATACAAAAAGGTATCGTAGCCTTCCAGTGTTATCTTGTTCCTGATCTCCCGGACTTCACCAGCACATCCTATTGCGCAATCGCCCAGTAAAAACGTGTTTTTAAGGTCCCAGTTCTTTCCCGGCGGAACTTTTGGGTCTGCTCCCACGATCAAACTTGCGCCCTCCTTTATCTTAGCGATATTCGCCAGAACGCCGGCAGCCATTAACCAGCAGGAAGAACAAGCCCCGCCGATATAGACATCCACATTGGGGTAGACTCCAGTAACCATAGTATCGATCGGCTGCAAGTAGTTTATGGGAAGCTGGAATTTCTTTTTAACCGAATCCACCGTCTCGCCCACCACTTCGATTCGGGTGGGGTCAGCAACTCCCAGGCTATCGTGGGCAGCTATCCGCGTAGTATTCACCACAAAGGGATTATCGATTCCCATTACTCTGGTACAAACCGAGTCCAACGCAACAGGGTCGGTTCCCGACAGGATTAAACCCATCGGCACCGGGGTGCCTCCTTCACCTGCTCCCATTCCCTCCATACCGATAAGTCCATCCACCAGAGTCAAATCCGGTTTTCGTACCTTCAGGATATCTACCAAATGCTGGTCGATATCGTCCCGATGGCCAAAATATCGATCTGCTTCAGTCAAAATGCCCTGGAGGTTTTTTATCCCCAGTGTAACCAACGTCATCGTATGGGTCTTCAGGGCAGGAACGTTTATAAATACATCCGACTCTAGAATAACCTTTGGATACTCGATAGAATGAAGTACTTTCCCGTTCTGAACAGCCACTCTTTCGGTTTGGACATCCTCAACTCCACAAACTTCACCCCCGGCTGCCTCCACCGACTTCTTTAGACCCAACAGTTTCATCATATCCACTGTTTTCATTCCTCTGACCAATCTATTTTCGCGATCACTAGCATCGAGATTGGCCCGCTTCATCAAGGTGCCAACACTTACGCCCTCGATAACAACCGTCTTTTTGGCACCAGCGACTTTACATAATGCCACCAAGGCACCGACGACTCTGCGGTCTACTGATATCGGTGGCGGGTAGGGGGCAAAAAGATTCGGTTTTATTACGACAACATCTCCCTTTTTGACAAATTTTTCGATTCCCCCAATCAGATCGATGGCTTTTTTAACCATAGCATTTATGTCATCACGATCAACTGGAAGTTTAGACTTTATAATTGAAACCATTTTTTATCACTCATGTTTAGTTTATAGTCGGGCTATATCCCGCTTAATACCCCTAGTAATATCATCTTTTATTTAAGTGTGTTATTTGCACCCCTACTAGACCAGAGTCATTTTGTCAAATGTGTAGGTCTGATAATCATATAAAGGGCATGAGCAAATATATATTGGGTAAGCACCTCCCTAACCATAGCTAAATGTGCTATGGAACCAATACGCATAAGCGTAACAATTAAATTTTATGGATTTAGGAGGTGCTAGAATGAAAGTATACGCGGGAATTGATTTACATTCAAGTAATAATTACGTTGGGATCATCAATGAAGAAGATCGAAGGCTGTATCAGAAGAGATTGCCAAACCGACTGGA
>DAOVBT010000396.1 GCA_030670375.1 Candidatus Aminicenantota bacterium
TAAATTTTGGGCTTCGGATTGACCAGCCGTGAACTTCCAGATATTTTGGGCTGTGCCTCCCTTATAACGTTGGGTGTTGTTGTTGTGGAAGCCCGGCCGAACAAAGTAGAGAGTCTGTCCGGATGCATCATAGGAGCCTTCGCTGGCTTGACTGAGGGGGATCGGTTTCTTTTCCTTGGTTTTGAGGTCGATGGTCACAAGTTGGGGATTTGGCAGAGTCGAGAATGCCCGTGTCGTGTAGATAAGATGGCCATTTGGAGTAAACCCGATAACGATGGACGAATCGGCTTCATAAGTCCAGCGAATGGGCATCCCCCCGCCCAGAGGCATGGTGTAGACTTCTGTCGGTCCTTCGTAGGTTGCCGAGAAAGCTAAAGTTTGGCCATCAGGAGATATGGCAGGATGGGTTTCCTCGCCGGGATGAGTGGTCAATCGCCTGGCCATTCCACCTTGGATATCCACAGTCCAAATGTCCCCTTCTGCAGCAAAAATCAGCGTATTGCCATGCAGGGCGGGATAACGATAATAACCCAACGTTGATTCTGCAGAAACCAGGACAGTAAACATGAGGATTATTCCTAAAAGAAAAAATAAGCGAAAGAGATGGTTTTGGCTTTTCATCGGACGACTCCTTAACCTGAAATATTCAGGTAAAATTTATTTGTCAAAAATCGATGATTTAAAATGCAGATTAATGCTTATATCATAGCTTCATACTGGGGTCAAATACATGGTTGAAAATGGGGCCTGAATTGGATATCATCCGGGGATGATGACCGATTTTTTCTGCCGGATCACAATCGGAGGATATCATGAGGAAGCCTCTATTTTGGGTATTCATTCTATTCGGCGCGGTTTTTCTGCATGCGGAGAAAGTGGCGGAATTTCCCGAACTGATGCAACCTGTCAGGATCACGATCGACGGGAATGAGATGTTCGTCGTGGATGGCCGGTCGAAGATCGAAGTGTATTCCATATCGGAGCAAAAGTTGCTGCGTGAGATCTCAAAGAGTGGCCAAGGACCTGGAGAGTTCCGGTATCTTCCTTTTTTAAAGATTTTCCCCGATTCGGTATTTCTCGGGGCATACAACAAGATTATGGTTTTTTCTGAAGGCGGTAAACTCATCGAGGAGAGACGACTTTATCCTATCGCTAAAGCATTCCCGGTGGGAGACAACTATGTCTCTTTTGGAACAGTAAGGGAGGGGGAGGATATCTATCGAACGGTTAATCTTTTAGGTCCAGACCTGAGAAAGATAAAAGAACTTCACCGGCATTTGAGAATACGAAGAAAGGGAGGAATCAACCCGATCAGAGACTATATGGATTTTGATACGCTTGGAGATAAAATTTTCATCGCCGACAGCCAAGAGGATTTTTTGATCGAAGTTTTTAATGACACCGGGGAAAAGCAGTATACCATCCACAAAGAAGTGGAAAAAATCCGGATCACGAACGAATTTAAAACAGCGTACGTAGAACAGCTAACAGCAAGGCCTGGGGGCCAGGGACAAGAATGGAAAGTGGCGATCGATCAATGGGGGGTGGAATACGACAGGTTTTTTCCCGACATCAGGGAATTTCAGGTTGCCGATGACAAGATTTATGTGCAGACTTACAGAACAGAACAGAGGAAAACCGAATTTATCGTCATGGATTTGGAGGGAAATTCATCCCAGTCTGTTTTTTTGCCCCTGTATGAGGAAGGGAGCCTGGTTGATAAGCATGTCTATACCTTTTTCAACGGAGACTATTATTATCTAAAATACAATGACGACAAGGAAATATGGGAGCTTCATCGGTTCCTATTATAAAAAGGGGACGGGTCTATTTTTTTTATTAGTAAATATTTGGGGTCAAACCGTTACAATGGAGATTATTCAAAATCTGAATACCAAATAAAATAATAAAAAACTTCAATAAAATGTCCAATGTCAAGGTTTGACCCCATCAGGGACTTTTTTAGGGTTGGATGATGGCCTTGATGACCCCGTCCCGGTAATTTTCGACCAGATCGAATGCCTTCTGTGTTTCTTCCAGGCGGAATGAGTGGGTCACCATAAAGTCTAAATCCGTCATTCTCCGAGAGATGAGGTCGATCGCCGCAGGGATGCAGTCGTTCTGCCGCCGCACGTTTTGAACAGTGATCTCCTTGCGGCGGAGTTGGTGGGCATCGAAGGTGACACGGTCGGTCTCGGGAATGCCGACGATCATCAATTTTCCTCCAGGCTTAAGAAGCTCAACTGCCTGATCCAGAGCTTCCTGATCGCCGCAGCATTCGAGCACTGCGTCCATCCCTAATGGCTCGATTTCCATGATTTTTGCGACGATATCCACCCGGTCAGGATTCCCAGTCCATATAGCGCCCGCTTTTCGGGAAGCCTCCAGACGTTTGTCGATTTTATCCGTCATGTATATTTTATCGATGCTCAGGTCCTTGGCGGCCAAGCCAACACTCAAGCCGATAGGTCCTGCTCCCAGTATGGCGATCGCCGAAGCATCGATATCTACCAATAAGCGGATGGAGTAAATGCCGATGGATAATGGTTCGGCTAAAATGCTAAGTTTTGTATCAATGCCCTCTTCAATCGGGTAACAATTGGATTCCGGCATCACGATAAATTCTGCCAAGCTCCCATCCAGCTGTCCCGGACTACCGAGAAATCGGAGGTTGCGGCATGTGTTCGGTCGGCCCTGGAGGCACTGATCGCATTTTCCGCAGGAGATGGCCGGGTCCACAACAACACGGTCACCCGGTTTGACTTTTTTTACGTCTTTCCCTACCTGTTCGACCGCAGCCACGCTTTCATGCCCGATGATGAAAGGAAAACGGACCACATCGCTCCCGATTCTCCCGGTGGAATAATACTGGAGGTCT
>DAOVBT010000104.1 GCA_030670375.1 Candidatus Aminicenantota bacterium
GACAAATCCGTAACAGTTTATTTTCCATCGCTTGATGCTCCTCTTCTTTTTGAGCGTTTCAAGAATGTTCCTGAACTCAGCAGGAAATACCGAGGATTCGAAATCGCATTCAAAAAACGCATGTCCCATAACTGGCAACTGCTGGGTTCTGTCACTCTGAGTAAAACAACAGGAAACATTGGTTTAGGCTATTTTGCAAGTTCCGGAGCAACCATGGCAGCGGATACGCCCAACTCTTTCGTGAATATCAAACAGGATGCCAGGCTGGATTACGACCGCCCCCTTATCTTAAAACTTGCCGGCACCTACAGGTTTCCGTTCGATATTTACATGAGCTTTTTCTACCTGTATGCCAGCGGAGCTCCCTGGGCCAGAAGTGTGACGATTTTTCCCCCTTCTCAGGATGGAGCAGAAAACACCGTGGCAGCCTTGCCGGTGACGGTATTTCTTGAAAATCCGGGAACAAGACGAACAGACGCATTCGAAAACCTGAATTTAAGGATCGAAAAAGAATTCGCCCTGTCCCGTTCGAAAAGAATAAGCTTTTTATTCGATGTTTTCAACGTTTTGGGAAAACAATATCAAACCATCGTTAAAAACGACGGAGGATTCTGGTATCCTTCCGAAGAAAGCTCCACGAAAGGTATCAGAATCGTGGATCCCAGCTACAAAAAGGTCATATCGCTTCAGGGAGCAAGGTCTTTCCGCCTGGGATTGAACTTCAAATTCTAAGGATGGATCGTTTTTTTTAGAGATTCAAATTCATCCGGTGTGATGTTCCCCCACACATAAGGAAAAACCAGCTTGTTGTGGAGAAGCGGATCAACCTTCTCCTTCAGGTATCCTCTGGACACGATCTTTTCCCAGTCTGCGGTACCCGGAATCGGCGAAAAATGGGCCAAGCGCGCCTGCGCACCCAGGTTGCGCACCTGCATAACGCTTTGTCTGACCCCAGAAACATCCTGATCGGGGAGACCCACCATCAAATAAACGTTAATCTGCTCCCTCCTAAACCCTGCCCTTTCAAGATGATCCAACGCTTTGCCCAAATCATCGGAA
Source organism: Candidatus Aminicenantota bacterium (assembly GCA_030670375.1). GTDB lineage: Bacteria > Acidobacteriota > Aminicenantia > Aminicenantales > Aminicenantaceae. The sequence goes on from DAOVBT010000104.1 coordinate 1,060, forward strand.
GAGACTTTGGGACAAGATTCCTTGATCAATGTTTCTTCAAATGTTTCCTGACTCAGATAGAGAGACCTAAAACCTGCCTGCTTGAGAAGCAGTGCCAACTCATAGTCGATCTCGTCCACATGAAGACCGTTCGGTGTGTGGAACGACAGGGCAAGTTTTTTTTGAATGACTCCTTCCAGTATCGGGATGATGTGTTTCTGCTTGTTTAGGAGGAGGGCATCGTCATAAAAGGCAATATTTGTCGCTTTGTACAACTTGCACAGAACTTCCAGCTCATGGACAACAGAACCTGCAGACCTTTGTTCAAATCTCTCGCTGAGCAAAAAGCTGGCACAAAAAGAACAGCGCAAGGGACATCCTCGTGATGTGAGCAAAGGCAAAGAGCTCTTGTTTCTTAAAAGAGAAATAGCAGGAAAGGGCATTCGATCAAGAGTTTCGATCCTAGGGTCAAGGCATGTCCCATCCCCCAGAACTTCGTTTATCAAAGAAAAAATCTTATTCTCACCGGGTCCTCTGCAAATCACATCCACTCCCGTTTGGGCTAAAGCATGGTGGGGCAAAATCGAGGGATAGACACCTCCCAGTAAAATTGGAACCCGGCCAAATTTTTTCCGAACTTGCTCTACAACCGCTTGCACACCCGGGTACCAGTAGGTCATCGTGCACGTCAGCAAAACGAGATCAGGCGGCACTGCCTGATCCAATTCTTCCACAAAGAGTGCTAAAGGAATACCATACCTGGAAAACTTCCTCGGAATGTTTGCCAAAACTCGAGGTTTGGAAACTTCTTGCTTCAAAAAAGGACCTCGTCCATCTTCTTTAGTGTGGAGCTTCTTTGGGAGCGACGGGTGGTGCCGGTCCAAACAATCGATGAAGCTCAGCGTGAAGTTTGTGTGTTTTTTCAACAGCGCAGCGATATAGAGTAGACCCAAGGGCTTCATCCAAAAATCATACGCAGTAAAATCATAAATCCAGGGATTTATCAGCAGGATGTTTTTCTTGGAGGGCATTCCCTAATACATGGAGCACTGTGGTGCGGAAGGTGGGACTCGAACCCACACAGCCGTTAAAGGCCATAAACTCCTGAGGCTTACGCGTCTACCAATTCCGCCACTTCCGCACCTTTTTTTTAGGCGGCCTCTGAGGACTCCATTATAATGGGATACGTTTCAAGAGTAAAGAGCTTGACAAATGGAAAAGCAACTCCTATTTTAACAGTGAGTGTTTTACTCTTCTTGTTCTCATCCCATAATCATCATACTTCTCTATTTTTTCTCCCAACATTTGCATAAGGAGGCCATATGAAATTATCGAGCCGGGAGCAAATCGCTTCTCTCTCCAAATTTAAAAGCGACCGATTCCTCACCACATCCTTTTATCTCAACTCCGATAAAAGCCATTTAACAAAGAAGCAAATCACGCTTTCTATCAAAAATCTCCTCAACAATTACAAGACAACCGTGGAAAAGGCAAATTTAGGTAAGAGGAAAACGGAATCCCTAAGACAAGACTTGGACAAAATCAGTCGATTTTGCAAGGAAAACCTCAATTCCCACACCCCTGCGGGATTGGCCATTTTCTCCTGCGGGAAAGAAAAATTCTGGGAGGTGTTCGAGCTTCCCAGCCCCCCGCGGAACAGAATCCTGATGGATCTGGATCCCTATGTCCGTCCGCTATCCGCCATTTTAAACGAACACCGCAGAATTTGTTTGCTTGCATTCGACAGAAAAGAGGCTAAATGGTATGACCTGTTTATGGGAGAAATCTCTCTTCTTGACCATATAGAAGGCGATGTTCCCAGCAAAGTAAGGGAAGGTGGCTGGAAGGGCTACGAATCGAAGCGTATCGAAAGACATATCGCAACACGTCTGCACGATTATTTCAAGGAGATGGCCAAAAAGACGTTCACACTTTTCAAAGCGAACAATTTTGAATGGTTTTTTTTGGGATGCAACGACGAATATGGCCAAGAATTTGTTCCTCTTCTCCATCCTTACCTTCAAAAGCGCCTCAAAGCCCGGCTAAAATCAAAACCCGGTGATCATGCGAGCAAAATTCTTAAGGAAGCATCCACCCTGGAAAAGAAATTAAAAAACCAGGAAGAGAAACAAATTCTGGATCACTATATTTCTGTGCTGAAAAAAGGGGGACTGGCCATTTCGGGTTTAAAGGACACATTAAGGAGTCTTAACCGAGGAGGCGTTCAAACGCTCTTGATCACTCGGCACTTCTCCAAATCCGGAAAAGCCTGCCCGAAATGTGACTTCCTTTATGTCGACGAAATCAAATGTCCTTTCTGTCAGCGAAAAACCGAACTCATAATGGACGTTATCGACGAGGCCGTCGAATCCGCGATGGACAAAAAAGCACAGGTCATACATATGGATCCCCCATCAAAGCTCTCCAGGTATAGAGATATAGGGGCTCTCCTCAGATACAAAACTTAATCCTGGATAATCCAGGATTAAGTTTGGGCTTTTTTCTGTTTGAATGAAACCCGGTCGAGCAGGCTGTACATAATCGGGATCACGAACAACGTGAGCAAGGTTGTGGCGATCAGGCCGCCCACAACCGTTATGGCCATCGGAGCCCGCATCTCCGATCCCTGAGAGGTGCTCAGTGCCATCGGCATCATTCCGAGGATCGTGGTGAAGGCGGTGATAAGAACAGGCCGCAATCGCACAGTGCAGGCTTGAAGTATGGCTTCCTTCTTTTCAACACCACGCCGCTTCAGCTGGTTGATGTAATCCACCATCACAATGCCATTATTCACGGCGATTCCTCCCAGCATAATAAAGCCGATAAGCACAGGCAAACTGATAGGCTTTCCTGAAACGAGGAGGGCCATGACCACACCAAAAAGCGCCAGCGGAATGGTAAACATGATCACAAAGGGATGACGGAAGGACTCGAACTGGGAAGCCATGATCATATACACAAGAAGAATAGCCAAAGCAAAAGCAGCGGCCATAATCACAAAAGCCTCCTGCATGTCCTCGTACTGGCCGCCAAATTCGATAAAATAACCAGACGGTAGCCCTCGTTCCACTCCGCCGATCCTCTGTTTTATATCTTTCACAACACTTCCCAAATCTCTTCCGGTAATGTTTGCCAGAACTGTGACCACCCGGGCCTGGTTTTCCCTGTCGATCTGGATAGGGCCTTCTCCCCTGGATATGGAGGCTACCTGATCCAACCGCACCATCTGGTTCATCGGTGTTAGAATCGGAATATTTTCAATATCATCCAAGCTGTCACGAGATTGTTTTTTAAACCGGACGCGGATGTCGACCTCATCATTCCCTTCTCTGTAACGGGTGGCAACCGTCCCAAGAGAGGCCGTCTGAATCGTATTGGCGATTTGGCTCACCATCAAACCCATTCGAGAGGCCTGTTCGCGATTGATCCGGATATGGTATTCTGGTTTGCCTTGGGCAAAGGTATGCTTGATGTCCCGCAATCCCTCAACATCCTGAATCCTATCCACGATATTATCTGCAACCTCTCTTAGTTGATAGATATCCTTCCCAAAAACTTTAATTTCAACGGGAGCACTAGATCCGCCCATCATCATCTGGCTCATATCCATGACTTCATACTTCACTCCCTTTAGCTTGGGTAGTTTTTTTCGAATTCTTTCCATAATTTCAAGATCGGAATCTTTTCTTTCGGTTTGCGGAACCAGTCCCACCCAAATGATCCCTTCATGGGTTCCCGAGTTGGAAAATCCTCCTGCAAGGTCAGACGGGTCTTCCTCAGCCGCAGAGCCGATCTGGGCCGATACGGTTTTCACCTCAGGTTGTTGCACCAACAACTCTTCCAACATTTGGGCCACACGGTTGGTCTCTTCAATAGAGGTCCCTACGGGCATCTTGACATTGAGGATAATCATATCTTGATCCTGGGAAGGCATGAACTCTGTTCCCAAGAATGGAATGATGACAAAGGAAAGCAAAAACAGTCCCAAAACACCGGCAAGAACCCACCCTCGCCGCTTCAGGGATTTATGCAGGATTTTCCGGTAAAAATTCCGGGCCTTTTCAAACTCAACCTTTCTCACAGTTTTTCCCTCGGCATTCTGATTTTTATTGGCTTTAAAAATAAGAGACGCCACCATCGGAACGATAGTAAGAGCCACAAATAAAGATGCCAACAGCGCAAATGTAATGGATAGGGCCAATCCTTGCGTGAGCTTCCCGGTGATACCTTTAGCAAAAACCATCGGAAAAAATACGGCTATCGTAGTCAGGGTGGACGCCGTTATGGCCATTCCCACTTCAGAGGCCCCTCTTTTGGCAGCCTCATCCCTTTTTTTCCCTTCTTCCAAATGACGAAAGATGTTTTCGATGACAACGACCGCATTATCCACAAGCATACCGATACCTAACGCTAAACCTCCAAGAGTCAAGAGGTTAATGGTGTAGCCGGCAAGATAAAGGGCAATAAAGGTCGTGATCACAGAAAGAGGGATGGCCAAAGCAATGGTCAATGTGGGACGCCAGTTGCGGAGAAAAACAAACAGAAAAAATATGGCCAAAATACCGCCAACGAGAGCGTTGCTTCCTGTTCTGTTAATTACCTGTTGGACCATATCCGCCTGATCCATGAACGGCCAGAATTCAATATCTTCTGGAAGGGTTTGTTGGATTCTTGCCAATTCCTCCTTTACAGCATTGGCCGTAATGACTGTATTTGCTCCCGACCGTTTGCTTATCGTATAAATGACTCCTTTTTCTCTCTGTATACGGGATATGAAACGGGCTTCCTTTAATCCATCTCGAACATCAGCCACATCTCTCAAGTATACGGGTTGGCCGTTTTGCGCAGAACCCACAATGGTTTTTTCAATATCCTCAATTCTTTCAAACTCTCCGATAGTTCTGATCAGGAACTCCTCATGTCTTTCGACCACATGGCCAGCGGGAAGGTTCAGATTCTCCATGCGAAGAGCAAGCAGAATCTGATCGAGGGACAGATTGAGGGATTCAAGAGCTGCTTTATCCACTTCCACCAAAATCTCTCTCACTTCCGTCGAGAAAACCTGGACAGAGGCAACACCATCAATTCTCTCGATCCTTGGAGCCACCTCATCTTCGATGATCTCCTTCAGCTCTACCGTAGGCCTGTCAGCCGTAATTCCTCCAAAAATGATCGGAAATTGGGAAAAATTGAACTTCACCACCAAAGGATCTGAGGCTTCTTCTGGGAGATAGCTTTGGTAGAGTCCAATTTGATCCCGGACATCCTGGGCAGCAAAATCCAAATTGGCCCCCCATTCGAATTCGACCATGATGACCGAAGCCCCTTCTATCGTCAAAGAATTGACCTTTTTCACACGACTTACCGAGTTTATTATCTGCTCTAGGGGCCGAGTGATCGTGTTCTCGATATCTTCGGAGGAAGCTCCCCTATAAGTGGTTATGACCGATACAGTCGGAAATTCAAGGTCGGGAAAAAAATCCAGGCCGAGTTGGAAGAAGGCGATAGTGCCCAAAACAACCAAAATCATGACCAGCATGGCCGTGGTGACTTTTCTGTTTACAGAGAATTCAGGTATTTTCATTGGATAACCTCTTTAATCTCTATCTTCGACCCATCCTCCAAACCATAGTTACCTTCCACAACAACAAGATTTTCTTCTTCGATTCCTGCAATCACTTCCACCATCTTCGTATTCTGGAGCCCTAAAGATATCTCTTTTCTCACAACCGTGTTATCATCCTGGGCAACAAAGACATACTTATTCTCGAGTACGGCAATCTGGGGAATGACCAGGGCATCTTCATGGGTGCTTATCTCGAGCGTTACCTCGCCAAACGTGTTGGGCCGCAACAAAAGTTCAGGATTA
>DAOVBT010000345.1 GCA_030670375.1 Candidatus Aminicenantota bacterium
AACATGGAGGAGGATATCATAAAGGAAACTTCCGAGAACATCATGCTCGGAGCTGGAATTCGGGTAGTATACGGAGATCAAACAGGATACGGGTTCACCAATGATCTATCATTGGAAAAAGTAACCAGAGCCGCCCTCACAGCGTCGTCCATCGCAAAAGGGCCTCCTTCTCAAAAATCTCTTCCTTTCCGATCCGCTCCTGTTATCCCAAATTATTATCCGGTCCTTCATCCCGCACAGGATGAATCCTTGGAAAACAAAATTTCCCTGGTTAAAGCAACCTATCAATCTGCCCTTAAATTCGACCGCAAAATCAAAAAAGTGAAAGTGTCCTTCATCGATCAGACACGTTATATAACGATAGCAAACTCGGAAGGAAAGAACCTTTCCGATGTGCAACCCCTTGTCAAAATGGCCTGTTTGTGCATCGCGGAAAAAGCGAACAAAAGAGAAGCAGGCTTTTCAGGAGGAGGAGGAAGAATCGGATTGGAGTACTTCGCCAAGGATTTAACACCGGAAAAGATCGGCGAAGAAGCAGCTCGGGAAGCCACCAGTCTTTTGGAAGCGATCCAGCCCCCTGCTGGAGAAATGCCGGTTGTGTTGTCCCCAGGGCATAGCGGTGTCTTGATCCATGAAGCTGTGGGGCATCTGCTCGAGGCTGATTTCAACAGAAAAAAAACGTCCATTTTTTGGAATAAAATGGGGCAACAAGTGGGAAGCGAGCAGATCTTTATCTATGACGATCCCACGATTCCGTTTTTCCGCGGCTCCTACAACATCGATGACGAAGGAACCATCCCGAAAAAAACAGCATTGATAGAGGGAGGAAAGCTTGTGGGGCTGCTTCAGGATAGGTTGTCTGCAAGACTCATGAATAAGCCGTTGACCGGACATGGCCGGAGACAGGACTACACATGCATACCCGTTCCCAGGATGAGCAACACCTACATCGCCGAGGGAGAATATGATCCCGAAGAGATCATCAAATCCGTAAACAAAGGATTTTATGCGGACAAATTCCAAGGAGGTCAAGTCGAAGATTCAGGAAAATTCACCTTTTCTGTCAGCTCTGGTTTCCTGATAGAAAACGGAAAACTCACAGCCCCGGTAAAACAAGCTACCCTGATAGGCACCAACATCGATATCCTCCAGAAAATCGATAAAGTCGGCTCAAACCTGACATTCGGATTGCAGACAGGAACCTGCGGAAAGGAAGGCCAGGCCGCGCCTGTCACAGACGGCTGCCCCACCCTCAAAGTGGCAAAAATGACCGTGGGAGGACTTAAGTGAAAGGCCAAGAAAAGTCTCATGAGTTGATGGCATTGGCAGAAAGTTTGGTCACTTTTGCCCACTCTCATGGAACCGATGAAATCGAAGTCTCTATCTCGGACGGGCTGGAATTCAGTGTGGATGTACGGCTCGGAAAAATTGAAAGTTTGATTGAAGCGGGCTCCAGATACTTGGGTCTGAGGATCATTAAAGACAACAAAACAGCCTATGCCGCCTCCTCGGACCTAAATACAGATACCCTGAAGCGCCTCGTGAAAAACGCCATCCGGCGGGCAGAACTAGCCAACCCGGATGAATTTGCCGGTCTGCCGATCTCCAAGCTAAGCGCTATCGATGTAACCACCCTTAACCTCTTTGATCCTGAGATTTCAGAGCTGGACACCGATAAAAAGATTGCCTTGGCTTTGGAAACGGAAAAAATTGCGCTCTCAGATAAAAGAATAACAAACTCGCACGGAGCCAGTTTTGAAACCAAAGAAATCAAGTCGGTATTGGCAAACTCCCACGGGTTTGTCCATGAGTACAAGGAGACATTCTGCAGCCTGAGCGTGGGTATCCAGGCAGGTGAAACGGATAACAAAGTCGAAGACTATTGGTCCAGCACCGAGCGGCACTTTCGAACGCTTGATCCCCCGGAAAAAGTTGGGAAAAAAGCTGTGGCAAGAACTGTCCGGCAACTCAATCCACGGAAAATAAAGACCCAAGTCGTTCCGGTTATTTTTGAACCCACCATGACTAACTGGCTATTGGGCTTTCTTTTTGCGTGCGTCTCAGGAGTCGCTGTTTACCAAAAACTATCATTTCTTTCTGATAAATTGGGCGAAAAAATCGGCAATGAACACATCACTGTGTATGATGACGGTCAATTACCTGGTAAGCTGGGAACACGGCCTTATGATTCCGAGGGAGTCCCAACTCAAAAAAATAAAGTCATCGAAAAAGGCACATTGAAAAACTTCCTTTGCAATACCTACGCCGGCAAAAAACTCAACCTCCCATCCACCGGGAATGCGGACGGTGCAAGTGTCGGGCCGAATAATTTTTATCTCCAACCTGGGGATGTATCACCAAAAGACATCATTCAAAAAACCGATAAAGGCCTCATCCTCATACGGACCATCGGGCATGGGCTTAACCCCGTAACAGGAGACATAAGCCGGGGTGCCTTCGGATTATGGGTCGAGAACGGAGAGATCGCCTATCCTGTCTCAGAGATCACGATTGCCGGCAATCTCGGAACGATCCTGAATCAGATCGAGGAAAAGGGAAACGATCTCGAATTCCGGAGCGCGATTTGTGGCCCCACCGTTAAAATCCAAGAGCTCACCGTTGCCGGGGAATAAAGGATACCTGTTATTCAAAGAAAATAGATGGTATAATGTTGTTAAATCACTAACTCTTATTTAATTTGAGACAAATAAGTTTCGATTAATCAGGGGTAGGTCCTGCTAGGTAATGGAATTAAAAGCCAGAAAGAGACTTCTAAACATCCTGGAATCGATTCCTCCGCTTAAAGAGATCATGGTTTCCACGGATCCTCTCGATAAAAAACGCGAGAAGATCAGAGAGTTGCTGAACACAATGTTGATAAAAACTTATGATGACAATCCTGATCTCCCTTCTCTTGCATGGATGTTGAGTCGGGACGCTATTCGGGTCTTCCGGAATATCACATCACGCCGCAGTGCAAAAGTTGCCGGCTTCAGTTTCCTTGGCTATCTGAATGACTTGATTCATGATAGCAAAATCTCCTCCAAGACTCCTCCATCCCCGGATTTTTTTGCAGAACTCAGCCATCTCATTCATGGGATCTCCGGTCAAGCTGACGTGTACCCGAAAAGTCCCCCCGCATTCACCAAATATCACGGCGAAAAAGCGGCAAAACTCCGCTCGATCGATCTTTCCCGAATGGCTAGAAACGTGGAAAAATTCAGCAAGCGTTATCCCTGTGGATTGGACGATAGTGCGAAACGGCGCCGGTACAACAACAAGCTGAGAATCCTTCATCACTTTAAAGCCACAGACTTTGAATGGAGCAATTGGCGATGGCACATGCGACATATCATCAAAGATGCCAAGACTTTAAAAAAAGTGATCAAACTGACCGA
>DAOVBT010000322.1 GCA_030670375.1 Candidatus Aminicenantota bacterium
TCCGGGTTCACCTCCACGACATCCAGGCCAACGATAGTCCCCTTCAAGTCGTGGATCATGTTTATCACCTGGCGGGTGGAAAGCCCTCCCGCTTCGTGATGGGATACGCCTGGTGCAAAAGCGGGATCAAGGACATCCATATCGAAGGAAATATACAGGGGATTGTTAAAATTGAGAGCTATGGCATGGCTTATGTCCTTCATTTCGATCATCCGGATCCCGTGTTTCACAGCCATCTCCCTATGCTGACCGGTTGCCGCACGGATGCCTACCTGGACGAGATTGGCAACAGAACCCTCTTCAATGATCCGAGCAAACGGACAACCGTGAGAGTATCGATCCCCGTAAAGTTCGTCATACAGGTCGGGGTGGGCATCGAAATGAAGAATATCCAGGGGATCGTATTTTTGTGCTAACGCCTTTATGATCGGATAGGTGAGGGAGTGATCTCCCCCTAAAACGATAGGCACAGCTTCCTTTTCCAATATTTCCCGAACTCGCTCTTCTGTCTTCGCAAACACATCCCAAAAGGAACCGGACACATCTAAATCTCCCAGATCCACAATGTTTGCCTCTTCTTCGAGGTTCACGCCTGACTCAGTCCATTGGTTGATGGCCTCCCCTGTCGAAGCATCCCGGATCGCCTGAGGCCCTTTCGATACGCCCTTCATATAGCTGGACTTCTCATCAAACGGAATCCCCAAAATGGCAAACTCAAATTCATCTGTTTGTTTGATAGAACCGCCAAAATCTGTCATGTTATTTTCCTTGCGGATAATAATAAAAGGATTGGAATTATATCGCAAAGATGAAGAAATTTAAATCCGACACTTTTTCTGGCAAGGAAGTGTCCTATGCAGTCGTCGTTGCGAACGTAGGGTTCTCTCCCAGGTTAATTATTCGGTCGGGAATGCCAGGGCGGCAAAGCTCACCGCTGATTGGGTCGCCTCTTCCATCCAGAAATCATACCCCAACACATACCCTTTTCTACCTGAAAGAAGCTCGAGCAGCAGAGCTAGAGTCGAAAGGCCGCATACATTGTACTTGTTGTTCTCTCTTTGAACTTCAGACCAGAAGTCTGTCACATCGCCTCGGCAGATCGCATCCAGCAGAGATCGATCGTGTTCCTTCGCCTCAAGAAGCAACGAAGTAGCCGGTTCGCGATGACCGAACTTTGGCCCTATGTGTGAAAAATCGACCCCCGCCACGATAAGAACAGATTCCTCTTTATCTCCTAAAAAAAGCCTGAGACCGGAAATGAAATCGGACATTCCTGGAATTTCCCCAGGCTTGGAAAATTGGTGCAATACCTTGTGAAAAGATCCACAAAGGACAGGCATCAATGTGAAACCATCCCCGAACAGGTGCTGGAGAAATAAAATCTGAAATTCAAGGGAATGTTCGTTTTTATGGTCGATATCATGGGGTGCAATAATCTCAGGGGAACATTTTTCCTTCAATCTTTCAACCTCATCCCTGTCTGTTTTGACTCGGCCTAAGGGAGTGACAAAATCTTTTGTCGTCAGGGAGAAATAGGATTCCGAAAGATAATGCCCTGTTCCGAGAAGCAATACCTTTTCAGGAGAAAGCTCTTTCACAACCTGGTAGGCCTTAGCATAGACCTTTTTCCCGACATCGAGATCGATATGAGGAGCGACCACAGCTGATATTTGCTTCCGTTCGAGAGCAGCGGGTTGCCCATTCTCGTTGTCAAGTATGGACTGGATATAGGGAGTGAGTTCATCCGGTTCATCGGGATAGCCCCTCCCGGCAAGGCAAGCCTCGCGGGTTTGGCGTTGCATATATTCCTTTACGATCCTCTTTTTTTCCTGTCTGTAGTTTTGGCTGTCTACCAGAAAAGCCTTGTCGAGCTGGGATATCATGTCTTCAACATCCTCAGATCTGATAAAAACACCTCCTTGAAGACGCATCAACTCTGCCTGAATATCCTGGATGCTCCGCATTCCATCGATCAATCCGATGATCTGCAGTGCCGCCCCCCGAAGCAAAACGGGCTGGGGAATAAGGCCCAACAAATCCTTGACGAGGAACACTTTTTCTCCCTGGTAAGAGGTGGGGATGATATTTATGTCTGTTCTCAAACGGGGGACCATCTTTTCCATCGATTTGTTGTTCTGGGTTGTATTCTTCAGACTATTTAACCTGGATAATTCATAAATTATCCAGGTTACACCGTTTGTTTAAAAAAAGCAAACAAGAAAGCCGACCCCGACCACCCCACCCTCACATTAAAGGATTGAAAATGTTTGTGTTGTCATTTGCAGCAATATCAGGATAATATTCTGATATTGCTGAATAAAAAGGATCCGCAGGTTATGAATAATTTAGGTTGAAAAACTCAAAGCCGAGAGACTTGCATGTTGCGCCAAAGAATGAGCAGAAAGTTCAACAGAATCTACAAAAATGCCCAAAAACCTGAAAACAAAATCCCGATCGATTTTGAAAAAGACCGTTTTGTTTTTTTCTCGGATCACCATAAAGGCGATGCCAGCCCAGCCGATGATTTCAAGAAAAACACAGAACTTTATTCCTCGGCCTTATCCTTCTACAAAAAAGAGGGATATTCATTGATCGTTCTGGGGGACAATGAGGAACTCTGGGAAAACCAGTACGAGCAAATTCTCTCTCACTACAGGAAAACCATCCAACAGGAAATTGAAATGGCCCCGGAGACTCCGGATAAAAAGAAAATAAGGATTTGGGGAAACCACGATAAAGAAGTGACGCTGCGAAGATTCAAAAAGCGCAGTCAAACTTGGAAGGACAATGTGCTGGAAAATGTGGAACATAGAGAGGGGCTCTGTTTAGGCGAGGATATTTTTCTAATCCATGGGCACCAAGGGCGGTTCTTCGAAGATCAGGCTTGGAAGTTGAGTCGATTGGCTGTGCATTTCATCTGGAAAACAGTGCAAAACTTGCTGCATATCGGTGTGGACGGTCCGGCTGAAAACTTTCGGATCCGTGACGACCTCGAATTGAATTATTACCAATGGGCAAAAAAAAGCAAGGTTCTGTTGATTTGCGGCCATACACACCGAGCCATCTTTGGGTCCATGACCCATTTCGACCGTCTTCAGATTGACATTCGTCGGCTGGAAAAAGCATCAGAGCAAGCTGCCCAGGAAGAAAAAAAAACCATAGAACAACAGACCCATGATAAAAAAGCGGAAATGGAAAAAATCCTTGTCCTTCGGTCGGGCAAAATGCCGAAGTCTTTCGAGCCGGACAACAACAAACCGGTTCCGTGTTATTTCAACGATGGGTGTTGCGGTTACACAAACGGGATAACCTGTATCGAAATCGATAAAAATATCATACGCCTTATCAAATGGCAGCGACAGGACAAAAAAAGAAACATTCTTGAAGAAAGGGATATTCATCTTCTTCTCCGATACACAAAAGAGGGCCGCGCAATCGATAGAAATTTCGAACCCGATCTGCATTAAAATTCCTACATTGATGCCTTATCATGCAGCGGGAAAACAAAAAATCCAGGAGGGGGAAGGAGGGAGAGGAATTCTCTCCCTCTTCCTTTCCAAAACCTCGACGCAGCCTTGGATGAGGAATGAAATAGCGTCGTTACGGTTTCATATCA
>DAOVBT010000139.1 GCA_030670375.1 Candidatus Aminicenantota bacterium
TCGGCGATCGTTTCAGGAATAGCCCTGATGATCCTGGTATGTATCGTGAAGGACCGCTTTTTCTCCGCACAAAAAAAGATAAACTATCCTCTTCTTGAAAATCTCGCGAAAATGTTAGCCTGGGTTATCGTGTTTGACCTGTTTCTGGTCGGGTGCGACATTCTAGTCCTTTTGATTTCCCACTCTGATGCTCAGGATGTAGCCCATCTGCTTTTATCCGGCAATTTTTTTCCTTTATTCTTGATCGTGGAAAACCTGTTAGGAAAAATCGTGCCATTTATCTTGCTTGTCGTTCCACGATTCAGGAACTTGGTGACCATGATTATCGCTTCTTTACTTGTCGTCATTGGAATATTTTTCATGAGATACGTCGTGGTTGTCGGAGGAGAATCTATCCCGTTGATTTGAGGAAATAAAATGGGAAAAAAAGGAATTTCCAGAAGACGGTTCATGAAAGATGGCCTCTCCCTGATGGCCGGTACATCCATGACCCTCGGAGCATGGGCTCCTTCAGATCACGACAAAAAAAAGATCGCTGTGTCCAGAACCTCCTTAAAATCTCTGGTTGCTATCCCCACAACCTGCCTTCAGTGCCCTGCGGGATGCGGTATCATCGCTTATCTGAACGGTGACCGGCTCGTTCAGATTCTCGGGAATCCCGATCATCCGAACAACAAGGGAGGCATCTGTGCCAAAGGCGTTGCCGGAATCAATTTGGTCAACGATCCGGAAAGGCTTTTATTTCCTGTAAAAAGAATCGGTCCGAGAGGACAAAATCGCTGGAGCAGAATCACCTGGGATGAAGCTTATCATACATTGAGCTCTCGTATCGGCCGCTTAATGAAAGATGGACGGATCAAGGAATTTATCGTGGATTTGGGTCGTTCGGATCCCATTTTGAGGCAATTCATCCAAGCCATCGGAGATGTTACCGTTATCGACCGACCTGTTTTGAAAAGCCTCAACCGTTCGTCAGCATTCGCATCCATGACAGGATATTCCTCTTTCATCCCGGATGTTGCCAATAGCCGCACCATCCTGAACTTCGGGGCCAATCCGTTTGCAAATCATGACTACTTTGTCGGGATAGCCCGTCGCCTTGCCCTTGCCAGAGTCGAAAGGGGGACAAAACTGATCACATTCGATGTGCGGATGTCCGAAACTGCAGCCAGAAGTGATGAATGGCATCCGGTCAAGCCAGGCACAGACGGAAGCGTTGCGCTAGCCATGGCAAACGTGATCGTGAACAAAGGACTTGTTGATACACAATTCCTCGAAAACAAAGCGAACATATCCCATGAAGCTTTAAAGAAACACCTTTCCCGGTTCACACCCGAATGGGCCGAGAGAGAGAGCAGGATAGCCGCCGAAGATGTGGAACGGTTGGCTTATCAATTTGCGTCCCAAAAGCCGTCTGTGGCCATCCTTGGAGGAGGTGCGTGCGACCACGAAAACGGGAATCAAAACACAAGATGCATTTCCTTCTTGAACTGGCTTGCAGGAAATATAGAAAAGGAAGGAGGGATATTTTTCTCTCGTTTGCCTCTGGAGCAATCATCCGATTCAAAACGTGAAAACACGCCTATCGACACCTACTTCAGCTATCTTTCCAATCCCGCATACTCCGATCCGGAATGTGATAAAAGTGCAGCCCTCCTGAAAGATGAAAAAACCACTCCTTTTTTGGTTGTGATGGATACGCATATGACCGAAACAGCCATGCTGGCGGATTTGGTTTTGCCAGCAGCCACTTATCTCGAAGGATGGGGCGTGGAGCCTGCCCCTCCACTGGATGGGATTCCTATACTCAACCTTCGGCAGCCAGTGGTCTCTCTGCTCAGCCCGGCTGAAGCCTTACGTTCTCCTTCCTTCGATGCAGGAAAGTTGATCGACCACACTTTCCGACCCCTTGGAGAAGCCAAGGAAGTCGGGAATGTCTGCCTGAAACTGGCGAGAAATTTGGGTGGGACAACAGATAAAAAACTACCCTATAAAAATACACAAGACTACACTTCGAAAATGATCTCGTCCACCTTGTTTAGCGGTGTCAGCTTCCAGGACTTAAAACAAAAGGGCTTTTGGATGAGCAAAAAATCCAGAGCGATTGCGCAGGATTCTGCTGCAATGAAAGGGCATCTTCGGTTGCCCTATTATAGGACCATTCACTCTCAGGAAAGTAAAAAACCCAACCAATTTATCCTGACCACCTTTAAAACGAACCTGGGAACAACAGGGATGGAGAATAGCAAATGGGCCAGGGAGATTTTTCATGATAACCGGCTTTGGCTGAACAAACAAAAAGCCACACAACTGGGTATAAAAAACGGGGACAGGGTCCGCGTTTCCTCATCTGTGGGGAGTTTAATCCTGCGCGTTTTGACCACAAATCGGATCCATCCGGAATCGGTGGCACTGGCTGAAGGATTGGGACACACAGCATTCGGGAGTCTGGCTCAAGCCCGGAAATCCAAGAGCAAAGATAGAGATACCCAGCTCGTTTGGTGGAACAAAAAAGGAAAAGGTGTGAATCCTTTTACCATCATCGAAAACCGTGTGGATCCTGTAGGAGGAGGGCAAGCCTCAAAAGATACAGAAGTCCAGATCCAAAAGGTAGAGGATTAGTAATATGAACAAGAAAATCGGAAACATTTCCATCATGCTGATCGTCATCATTTTTATGACAGGGTTTCTTTTTTCTGATGTTTTAAAAAAACAAGGCCACATCAAACGGCTCACCCATTCTGGGAATAATTCCGTTCACTATCCCTGCTTGAGTGATGATGGACAGTGGATGCTGTATGTTCTGGAGATCGATGAAGGCGAGGAGATCGCCAAGTCCCTCAGGCTGATGAACATCGATACGGGAAAAGAAACAGAGCTTTTTCAAGACAAAAATAAGACTGCCCCAGAACCCTATAAAGACATATCACTCCTTATCGGTACAAAACCTCCGGTATTATCCGGCAACGGACGTGTAGCCGTCTTTGTCCTGAGCTTAGATCAACCGGAAAACATCCTGGATCACTATCTTGCCATAATCAACACGGATGGCACCGGGTTTAAAATTTTATCTTTCCCGATAGAAGCTCTTCAAGGAAAAGACTGGAAAGCTCTCGATTTCAACGAGAACGAATGGGAAAGAATATCGCATTATGCTGTAAGCTCCGATGGAAGCCATGTGGCTTGTGTGATGAAGGGACATTTAGGACCGGTCCGTTACGGCAATGCGAGCGCCATTATTATGATCGACACCCGAAGTGAAGAGAAAAAAACAATCCTTGCGCCAGAATTCAACGGGCAACAATGGGAATGGAAAACTCAACCCTCCCGGCCACTCCTTGGAGGGGGTTGGGCCTTTGGCATAAGCGGTTCAGGAGACAGAGTTTTGTTCGGCGCCCAATCTTCGGATGACAAACTGGATTATGATCTTTATGTATCCGATTGGGAAGGGACCCGAGTCAAAAAGATAACCGATTTTCAAGACCGTTGGTTCAGCCTCGCTGAATTGAGCCAAGACGGAAAAAAAGTCGTGGTTTACTACACAGGGAAGAAAAAACAAGGAATCGGGACATACATCGTCAGTTCAGAAGGATCTGAGATCGAATATCTCAAATCCCCTTTCTCTCCGAAGATCGAATTTTTCGATATGACCGGGAACGGAAAGTATATCCTTTATAAACATATTTATGATGGTGTCTTCCTCGATCTCGAAACAGGCGAAGGTGGAACTGCCTTTGACGAAAATACGCCCGGTTATGTCTCTGGTTTGGTCCCGATGGATTTCCCGAGGTTTCCTGCCTTTTGGGGGCCTCGGATCGCCAGTCATGAAGGAACAAGAATCCTGCTTGCAGGAATACCCGAGGGAAAGAAAAGCCCCGAGTTTTTTCTTTTGAGTTTTAAAACCAAATAATAAGAACTTATGGCTAAATTCAAATATAAAAAACGATTCTGGACGATGCTTTCTCTCTTGATCTTGGCCGCCCTGATCGTTGGAGGGGGAGGCATTGGTTATTTTGTGCATTATTCCGCAACAAACGAAAGGGTTTGTGCCCAGTGCCATCCTGAACTTGTTGATTTATGGAAAAACTCAAAAGGTCATCCATCGCATTCGACTTCATGTTTCCAGTGCCACTCCAATCATTTCGTCCCTCCCGAGTATTTAGCCGATGATTCCCTCACTTCACAGAGGTGTCTGGACTGTCACGAAGATGTGCTGGAACTGGGGTATTACATTAAAAAGAAAGTCATAAAATTCAATCATAGGATACACCGACAGGAAGGCCTGGAATGTATCGCATGTCACCGTAATGCAGGACATGAATATCTGTCAGGTGGGACAAACAGGCCTTCGATTCCCGAATGTATCCTGTGCCACATAAGGGAGTTTGACGGACCGCCAAAAAACCAGGAATGCCTAAACTGTCACGATGTGATGCTGGCTCCGGGTAGGATGTGGAACAATGATTAAAGCATTCGACATCCTGCTCGTCCTCCTTTCTCTTGCCGTATTTACCTACGGACTGCAAAGGCGTACCCGTCTGTGGAAAATCGGCCAACAGGACTCCAGATCAGACAACCTCGGAATGAGGATCAAGTCTTTCCTTGTGGAAGGGATCGTTCATCGGAGAATCTTGCAAGATGTGTATCCTGGCTTAATCCATTTATTCCTATTTATAGGCTTTCTCGTTCCCTTCGTGGTCATCGTGATCGTCCAGTTCATGTTTACCCTACCTTCTCCCCTCTCCAAACTACTATCCTTATTCCTGGATCTTATCGCGTTGTTCGGATTAGGGTCATTGGTCTTAGCATTTTACAGAAGATATGTTACCCGCCCATCCAGGCTGGATAACCGGTTGGATGATTTCATCAGCCTGGCCTTTCTTTTCCTGATTCTCGGTACAGGCCTCATCATGGAGAGCCTCAGGCTTTCGATAATCGGGAAAGACATCCAAGCATGGGCCCCGATAGGCAACATACTGGCCTCGCTGATCCACACCTTTGGCCTGAGTGTTGCGACAAAAGGTTTTCTAGCGATGCTCTTTTTCCGCATCCACTTTTTTCTTGTCCTCGGTTTCATCGCCTATATTCCCTATTCCAAGCTTTTTCACATCGTCAGTTCTCCGTTGAATATGATCTTCAGGTCCCTCGAACCCAAAGGGGCGCTTTCCCACATGGATCTGGAAGACGAGGAAGCCGAAAGTTTTGGGGTTACAAAAATACAAGAATTCACCTGGAAACAGCTCCTGGATCTGGATGCCTGCACACGATGCGGGAGATGCCAGGACCATTGTCCGGCCCATCTGACAGAAAAGCCTCTTTCCCCGAAAAATATCATCCTGGATTTGAAAAACCACCTGCATGAACAAGGAAAAAAGACCGATGAAGCCCCAGCGCTGGTCGGCAACGTTGTCCAGGAGGACACGCTCTGGGCTTGCACAACCTGTCGCAACTGCATGGAACATTGCCCTGTGTATGTGGAGCATGTGGACAAAATCATCGACTTGAGACGATACCAGGTCCTGATGGAAAGTAAATTTCCCGAGGAGTTGATGGAAGCATTTCGAGGCTTGGAGAAAAATTCGAATCCTTGGGGCTTAGGATTTGATGCCCGGGTGGATTGGGTGGAAGAACTGGATGTCCCTATTCTATCCGAGATGCAGGGAGAAGAAATCGACTATCTCTTTTTTGTGGGGTGCATTCGTTCCTATGATGACCGCAACAAAAAAGTGACCAAAGCCATGGCACGGATTTTAAACCACCTCGGCATAAAGTTCGCTATCCTCGGGATTGAGGAGGGTTGTTGCGGAGATCCGGCAAGACGTGTCGGTAACGAATACCTTTACCAGATTCTGGCCCAGACTAACATCGAAACTTTCAACCGTTATAAAATCAGCAAAATATTAACCACCTGTCCCCATTGTTACAACACACTCAAGAACGAATACCCGCAAATGGGATTTTTTTGTGAGGTGAAACATCATGCAGAATTCCTTTCCGAACTCATAAGATCGGGCCATCTGATGCTGGACCGGGCCATCCCCAAAAA
>DAOVBT010000207.1 GCA_030670375.1 Candidatus Aminicenantota bacterium
TTATCCTATGATATAAGCATTTTTCAGGGAAATAGGGAGAATCCATGAAAAAAAGTCACGAGATATTAAAAGACATCCTGTCTTCACTAAAGGGAGATCATGACGTTTCGGAAATTCGCACCTGTGTGTTTTGGACAGCAGTCTGTTCCCTTCGCTGTGGCCTTGCCTCCACCATGGCCTTCTCCATCCGGCCTTCTGAAGGACCGCAGGTGGAATCCGCGGGGCATCTTCTCCCATCAGGAGTAAAAGCATTGGCCCAACTCTCCCTATCTTCACGAATCCTGGAGGCTGCAATCGGCATGGCCGCGATCAATTCAGTGGTTCCTATCGATGAAACCTTGTGCGTGGACTTGAATGCGGAAGAAGAAATCCGCACCCTGGGGAAAGGGAAAAAAATCGCGGTTATCGGGCATTTCCCGTTCGTCAAACGGCTGCAAGCCGAGGCCCAGGAATTGTGGGTCTTCGAACTCCCGGGACGCGGCCGTCCCGGGGACATCACCGGTAAAGAAATCGAGACACTCCTCCCGCAGGCAGATGTCGTCGCCATCTCGAGCACGACATTGATCAACCACTCCTTGGGGAAAATCCTGAGTCTCACAGCGCTGGATGCCGTCAAGATATTGCTCGGCCCGAGCACTCCTTTATCCCCAATCCTGTTCGATCATGGATTTGACGTTCTATCCGGTTCGATCGTTACCGATCGCAATCGAGCCCTCGAAAGCATAAGCCAAGGGGCCAATTTTCGGCAGGTAAAAGGGATAAGAAAAGTGACGATGAGACGAAAAAAATAAATCGGGTTTTATTCTGGAGATTAAAATGGCTTTGTATCAATTTGAAGGGCGTAAACCACAAGTGGGCCAGGGCTCTTTTATCGCCGAATCCGCCCTGGTTATCGGCGACGTGCAGATCGGCAAGGATGCCTACATCGGCCATGGCGTGATTCTTCGGGGAGATTATGGGACGATCGTTGTAGGCGAAGGAACGGCCATCGAGGAAGGCGTCATCGTGCATGCCCGGCCGGATGACCGCACAATATTCGGACGCTTTGTGACAGTGGGACATGGGGCCATGATCCACAATGCACAGATAAAAGATTATGCTGTGATAGGAATGAGAGCCACGATCAGTGATTACAGCGTTGTGGGCGAGTGGGCGATTATCGGGGAAATGGGACTTGTTAAAAATTCCCAGCATGTGCCTGACGGCCGCGTGGCAGTAGGAGTCCCGGTTAGGGTCGTTGGTGAAGTGGATAAAAAGCAGAAGGAGTTTTGGAGCTACGGGAAAAAGCTCTACATTGAAATGGCGCATAGATACAATGCCCCTGGCGCATTCGTGCGAATCGATCAGACAGGGGATAACGCAACCTTCGAATGAAATCCGGATTCCTCTTCCTGTGGAAAGCGGCCCTTTTTATTTTTCCCTATTTTTTGTATATAATGGCGGCATCTTGCACAACGCTTCCACAGTTTTGATCAAAAACTAAATAAACAAAAGGAGAGAGTTCATGAAAATCGGAAAAAAACTGACGGCTTTGATCCTAGGTGTTTTTTGTATCCTTTTAATAATGGCCGCGCCCAGACCTGTCCATGCCCAAATGGACGATTCGGGCATTGCCAAAGCTTTCAAGTGGCGCAGCATCGGCCCGGCCAATATGTCCGGCCGCGTCTCCGATATCGAAGCCCTGGATAAAGATTTCACAACAGTGATTATCGGATCGGCGTCAGGCGGTGTCTGGAAATCCACAAACGCCGGCACCACATGGGAGCCCATTTTCGACACTTACGGGGCAGCCTCGATCGGGGATGTGGCTTTTTATCAAGCAAATCCAGACATCATCTGGGTCGGGACAGGGGAAAAAAACACCAGGAACAGCATTGCTTGGGGCGACGGGATCTACAAGTCCACCGACGGCGGAAAGACATTCACCGATATGGGGCTCAAAAGCACCCATTCCATATCCAAGATCATCACCCATCCCTCGAATCCTGATATCGTTTATACCGCAGCAGGCGGACACCTCTGGGGATACACAGGAGACCGGGGGCTTTTCAAAACGACAGACGGAGGAAAAACCTGGAACAAGTTGACCAACGGATTGCCAAACGATGGGAAAACCGGCGCCATCGACCTGGTCATGGACCCGACCGATGAAAACGTCCTGTATGTCGGATTCTGGCAGCGGCTCCGCAGGGCCTACCGCTTCGACAGCGGCGGCCCCAACGGCGGCATCTTCAAATCGATCGATGCCGGCGAGTCTTGGACAAAGCTTGTCAACGGGCTCCCTGAGGGAGATACCGGGAAAATCGGCCTGGCCATCTGCCGGAGCAAGCCAAACGTGCTGATGGCTTTTGTCGAACATGGTTTCCAGCCCAGGGAAAACCTCGAGGACGGTTCGGAAAATC
The DNA here is from genome assembly GCA_030670375.1 of Candidatus Aminicenantota bacterium. GTDB lineage: Bacteria > Acidobacteriota > Aminicenantia > Aminicenantales > Aminicenantaceae. Next base: position 2,403 of record DAOVBT010000207.1, read on the forward strand.
CAGACTACAAAGACATGAGCAAACTGGGGACTGGCATTTACCGGTCAGAAGACGGGGGGGAAACCTGGCAGTACATGAACCGTTACAACAACCGCCCGTTTTACTACAGCCACATCTACCTCAATCCCATCGACGACAAGATCGTTTATGTCGTTACCGGGAGTTACCATATTTCCTATGACGGCGGCAAAACTCTGGAAAGACAGAACACCGGGATTCATGGGGATTACCAAGTCCTCTGGTCCGATCCGAGCAACAAAAACCGCTACTACATAGGAAACGATGGAGGGTTCGCTTTGACCCACGATCATGGGAAAAACTACATCTTTTTCGACAACCTGCCCTTTAGCCAATTCTACGCTGTCGGTGCGGACATGCGCGATCCCTATTATGTCTACGGTGGACTCCAGGACAATGGCTCTTGGGGCGGTCCTTCCATGAGCAGGGAAAGCGCGGGCATCCTGACCGACCACTGGTTCCGGATCGGAGGCGGAGATGGATTTTACTGTGCCGTCGACCCGACAGACTGGCGCATCGTGTATGCCGAGAGCCAGCAGGGAAGCATCAGCCGTGTCAACGTGGAAACCCGGGAATCACAATTTATCAGGCCTCGAAAAGAAAACATCATCAACTACGATGCCTATGTGACCGAGGAGATCCTGAAGATGCAGGAAGAAGCCGGTTGGGGCAAGGACAATCCCTTCCGTTTCAACTGGAACTGCCCTATCATCATCTCTCCTCACAATCCGAAAACGGTATTTTTCGGAGGGAATTTTCTGTTCAAGACCACAGACCGCGGCGAATCTTGGGCAATCATCAGCCCGGATCTTTCCACCAATGATCCCGTCAAGATCGACAGAAAAACCGGAGGACTCACAGCGGATGTCACAGGAGCAGAGAACCATTGTTCGATCGTCTCCGTCTCGGAATCACCGCTCAAGCCGGGGATCATATGGGCCGGGACCGACGACGGAAACGTCCAACTCACCCAAGACGCTGGTAAGAACTGGATCAATGTTCGGGCCAATTTTAAAGGAGTTCCTGATGGAATCTGGGTCAGCCGTGTGGAGGCATCCCGCTATGCTGAGGGCACCTGTTATGTGACCTTCGACGGCCACCGAAGCGACAATTTCATGCCTTGGGTGTTTAAAACAACCGACTTCGGAAAAACCTGGACCAGTCTCCGCAGCAACCTCCCCGATGGACAAGTGGCGTATGTCATTCGTGAGGACCACAAGAACAAAAACCTGCTCTTCCTCGGCACAGAGTTCGGGCTTTTCATCTCCACGAACGCCGGAAAAACATGGGATCGTTTCATGAACAACCTGCCGACAGTCGCTGTTCACGATCTGATGATCCATCCTCTTTACAATGATGTGATCGCCGGCACCCACGGCCGCGGCATCTGGATTTGCGACGACATCACATCTCTCCAGCACATGAATAAAGAGATCGAAGCCGCCATCGCTTATCTTTTCGACCAACGGATCGCCACGCAATGGAGGAATATCAGTCGGGGTGGATCCAGAGGGCAGTTTTTATTCCGGGGCGAAAATCCTCCCCGCGGAGCCATGGTCTCCTACTTTTTGGGAGCTGACGCCAAAGATGCCAAGCTAACCATTTCTGATTGGAAAGGCGAGCAAAAACTCGAGGTCGAGCTGAAGGATCAAACCGGTATCAACAAACATCTCTGGCAGTTCCAGTTCAATCCGCCCGAGTTGAATGAGGAAGAAAAGGCGCTTTTCGACAAATACACAAAAACCACCGAACGGGAAAAAAGAAGGGAAATCGGCAATCAAATGAGAGAATCTCTTGAGAAGAGAGGTCTTAAATTCGCCGGCATCAACAGGAGAACCCAAAAGCTAAATCCCATTCCGGCCGGACCGGGTGTGTACAAAGTGACTCTGACAGTAAACGGAAAATCCGCCACCAAATCTCTCACCGTCCGCACAGACCCGATGTTTGACTGAAGCTGACTAACCTGAATTATTCATAAAAAATGCCCTCATTCATGATATCTCCGGAACACCCTATAAGGGAAAAGGAAAACCCGAACCTCTCAGACATGCACTCTCCGGTTACTGGTCCAGGCGAATAAACGAGGAGCACCGTCTCGTCCATAAGATCAAAGAGGATTCGCTGTTCATCGCCCAACTCCGGTATCATTATTGACAACCGGAAAACGGAATCGAGATCCGGTTATGAAATCAGCTGCTCCAACCCTCTGGGAATTTTTTTGATATGGCATAAGATACCTTGTTTTTTTTGATGAGCTGGTGAGCTTTGTTATCGAAGGTCAGCCACATACCCTTTAATTCTTTTGCTAAAGCCGCATAACAGGCATCGTATCCTGTAAGTCCCCTATCCAAAAAAACAGAAGCCTGACGAGCAAGGCCTTCGGTCTTGGGATAAATGGATAAAGCGCTTTAAGCACAGCCGCTTTCTTTTCATCGGGCATGATGTATACCTCAACCTTTTCATTCGGCCA
>DAOVBT010000066.1 GCA_030670375.1 Candidatus Aminicenantota bacterium
TCGGCCCGATGGTGCAGTGGGTCCAGATCGATCTTGAGGACACATACAGCCTGCATGCCATCCTTATCTGGCACTACCACAGCCAGGCCCGTGTTTACCGGGATGTGATCGTTCAAGTTTCCGAAGATCCCGACTTCATCACCGGTGTCAAGACTATCTTCAACAACGACCATGATAATTCTACCGGTTTAGGAATTGGCAAAGACAAGGAATATATCGAAACCAATGATGGTCGCCTGATCGATCCAAGGGGGGTCAAAGCCCGTTATGTGCGAATTTTCAGCCGAGGGAACACCTCGAACGAGATGAATCATTACGTGGAGGTGGAGGTTTACGGCACGCCGGCAAATGAATAAAAAACCGGCCTTTTACGGGATATTTCTGCTTGCCGTTTGTGCTGCCATTTTGTTTCGTGTGATCCGCCTGGACCTTCGTCCGATGCACCATGACGAGGCCAACCAGGCGGTCAAGTTCGGGGATCTACTGGAGGGAGGGGAGTACCGGTACGATCCTATCGAACATCACGGCCCTACCCTGTACTATTTTTCGCTGCCAATTGCCTGGATAGTATCGGGGAAATCCTTTGCCGCTCTTGATGAAGTGACCCTGCGCCTTGTGCCGGCACTTTTCGGGGTGGGAATCGTACTTCTCCTCCTGCTCCTCAAAGATGGATTCTCCCGCTCGGCCATCGTATTTTCCGGGATTTTTGTTGCCGTTTCCCCCCTTATGGTTTATTACAGCCGGTTCTACATCCAGGAGACCTTGCTGGTGTTTTTTCTCCTAGGAGCCATCGCAGCGAGCTGGCGCTACCATGTGGACCGGACATGGCGATGGGCGGCTGCGACCGGTGTTTTTGTCGGGTTGATGTATGCCACCAAAGAAACCTGTATCATCACATTTGGAGCACTTTTTATCGGATTGTTATTGGCAAGGATTTTTACCAAAGAGCCTATAGGCAAAAAACCGCCGCTAGGCCATGCCTTTATTCTTCTGGGATCGGCCTTCCTTGTGGCTTTCCTTTTGTTTTCCTCCTTTTTCCAAAATCCCAAGGGAGTCATAGATTCTGTCCTTTCCTTTCAGAATTATTTTAGCAAAGCTGGGGAAGCCGGGCTCCATTCCTATCCCTGGCCTTATTATTTGAAAATGCTGACCTTTTCCCGGTATGGGAACGGACCGATCTGGAGCGAAGCGCTTATACTGGTCCTGGCCATTGTCGGTTGTGTGGTTGCCTTTTATCCGAAATGGCGAAAAGATTTCTCGCCCCTGTTTATGAGGGTTATCTTTTTTTTCACTCTTCTGGCCACCGCCGTCTTTTCTTTGATTCCGTACAAAACCCCCTGGAACATGCTTCCGTTTTTCATCGGGATTATCCTTCTGGCGGGAAACGGGGCGGCCTTCCTTGTAGGGCGCAGCAAAAATTTGGTCTTCCGGAGTGCGGTAACCCTGATTTTGTGCGCTGGAATATTCCATCTCGGGGTTCAGTCTTATGCCGCAAACTTTCGATATTACGCGGATTCTCGCAATCCTTACGTCTATGCGCATACCAGTACAGATTTTTTAAACCTTGTCCAGCGGGTGGAAAATATCGCCCAATATCATCCTGATCAGAAGAACATGTTGATAAAGGTTATCACACATCCTGACGAGGCCTGGCCTTTGCCCTGGTACCTGAGAGGTTTCACTCGGGTGGGATACTGGCAGGAGGCGGATGAAGCCGGGGCGTTGGAAGACGTTCCGGTCGTGATTTCCTCTATCGATAAAACAGAGAATTTGCTCATGGAGCTGCAGAAAACCCATCAAGGTGAATTTTTCGGGTTGAGGCCCGAAGTCCTGCTGGCTGTGCACATCCGTAAGGACCTCTGGGAAAAATTCCTGAAAAGCAGGCGCCGGATTATGCTCAATGATCGGCTGCTGGGCGTGGGTATCGAAAAAGCGAGAATGGAAATTATAGGAGGTCAGGTTCTTAAGGAACATAAACCAACCAGCTTGGATTGGAATTTTAAAAGGTCAAAGAAAAAACATCTCTTGACGAGCAAAAATTGACGACCAGTTCTTTGTACCGATGTTTATAAGATGTTGTAATATAGGGACAGGCCACATAATTATTACCGTTCGGGTAGAGAGAGCGGAAATGGATCAATGATCTGGGGTTGAAATCGTCCGGGTTTATTTTACATTCCAAAGTGTGTGCCTGTTGTTTAGAACCTTTTATGACAAAATCGATCTCTCGTCCTGATTTGTCGCGCCAAAAAAAAAGACTGAATTCCGGGACTGCTGTTCTTAACGCATCGAGCACCAGGTGCTCCCACAAAAGACCGCGATCATCTTCCCGGATAGTGTCCCAACCTTTGATAAAAGTGATGAACCCGGTATCAAAGGCATAGCATTTTGGTCGTCGGGTAAATTCGCGTCGACTTCCGCCGTAAAACGGGGGCAGCAAATAAATGGCGTGGGCAATGGCCATGGCTTCGATATGAGCTTTCACAGTGGGACGGCTCAAGTCGGCAAGTTTTGCCAGGTTCGAGTATTCAATCAGTCCACTGCTCTGACGCATCAAAAGATGCAACAGTTTTATAAAGCCGATGCGATTGCGGATGCCAAACAATTCCTGAATATCACGGGCATAAAAACTGTCGATCCATTCGGAAAAAAAAGCAGCATCCTTTTTATCGGCAAGCAATGGCTCTGGTAGTCCACCTTGCAAGAGACGATGATCCAGGTTTTTTACCGAAAAAACATCCTGACATTCGTCCCATAAAACCGGCGGTAAGTAAATCATCACTTTGCGTCCGGTGAGGCTATCCCGAAATTTTTGAGTGGCGGCTAAAGTTGATGAGCCGGTAGCCAGAATTTTAAAATGGGGATAACTATCCGCAGCGATTTTGAGTAACAAGCTGGGATTCTCCACTCGATGAATTTCATCGAAAATAATCGGGGCATGTTTTTCCTGACTATCGTAAAAGGACTCGGGATCGGACAGCCGGCGAACCACAGACGGTAAATCACAATTTAAATAATGCGCTGTGGTAAACATCCTGGCGAGTGTTGTTTTACCGACACGACGCACGCCAGACAGCCAAACAATGGATCGCTTTTGCCAGGCTTGCTCGATACATTTAATCCAGAAAGGACGTTGTTTCATATTTGCAACCATACTTTACATTTATACGTCTAAATGTAAAGTATATTTTCATAAAATGCAAGTTTTTTTTAGCAATTTGGAATTTTATTACTGACCCGGGTATGCTATTATCCGGATTCTGGGGTAGGCATACAGAAGCTGCGTCAGCCCTGTGCAAAAATGAGCAGCAGGGAATCTTATGCTATGGGATGGGTAGTGGGAAAAATTGGAGAAGAGAAAGTTGTCTGGCACAACGGTGGAGTTCCCAATTTCTATTCCTATATGGCCATTCTTCCGGATAGTAAGTACGGTATGGTTTTACTGGTGAATGCTCTCAATATGTTCAAACTTAATCAATTGGATAACATTGCCCTGTGTATTGTGCGGCTGCTTCTAAGAGGAGAGATTTGCACTTTCCACCTCATGTTGCTTAACAACAACTCCTTATGGCAGCCGGGGAGAGTGGGGAGTCTTTGACCTTGTCGTTTTGGATGTGATAATCTTAATTCAGTATGTCAATGGCTGGAAATTGGGGAAAATTTATGGAAAGCAGGCGGTAACCAAGTGGATATTTCAATTATCATTCCTGCCTTCAATGAAGAAAAAAAGATCGGTTTTGATGTGGAAGTTGCCGCCGCTTTTATCGATGAGGAAGCTGTGCTCGGAGAGGTCATCGTCGTCGATGATGGGAGCAATGACAACACGGCTGAAGAGGCCCAAAATGCGACAGTTCCTTCAGCAGTCAAACGGAATGTCATCCGACTGGATAAAAATCGTGGGAAAGGGTATGCGGTCAAAACCGGAATTTTGGCCTCCAAAGGGGATGTGGTTTTATTTGCAGACAGCGGCACCTGTGTGCCCTACCTTAATGCGCTGTCGCATATTAAAAGGATTCGTTGGGGAGAGCTCGATATCGCCATGGCATCCCGGCGGTTGAAGGACACAGTGATCCATCTAAACAGGAGTTTGAAACGCCGGTTATTGTCCTCGTTTTTTCGTCTGGTGGCCAGGATCATCACAGGAGTGCCCAATCGGTTTTCAGACACGCAATGTGGTTTTAAAATTTATCGCGGGGAGATTGCCAGGGAATTGTTCGGAAAATGTAAAACGACCGGTTTTCTGTTCGAGCTGGAAGTGCTGCTTCGAGCCCTGAAGCGGGGGTATCGCATCGAAGAGTTTCCGGTGGAATGGACCTGCGACCTGGACACTAGACTAAGGCCTGGAAGCGATGCGGTCGGCGTGCTCAAAGAGATGTTTCAGGTCCGCTCAATTATCAAAAAAGACAAAAATTAAGTTTTCTGCCTATTCCAGCTCTCGGATCCAGATGTTGCGGAATCGGATCGGACTGCCGTGGTCCTGCAGGGAGATGGGAAGCCTGTCCGGGTGAGCTTTGTAGGGAGGGCGGGCTTTATGTGTTGTGGGGCCTATCAGTTCGGCGTTGTTGTGCACCAGGATGTTGTTGTGGAACACTGTCACCCATGCAGGGCTGATAAATTGGCCTTTATCATCGAATCGAGGTCTCCGGAATATGATGTCGTAGGTCTGCCATTCGCCGGGTGGGCGGCAGGCATTTACCATGGGTGGGTATTGGGCGTAAAGGGCTGCTGTCATGCCATCTGCGTATGTTTTATTTTTGTAACAATCGAGCACCTGAACCTCGTAGATATTCATCAAAAACACACCGCTGTTCGCGAGGTTTTGACCTTCGCCTTTAACGAGAACAGGGGATGCCCATTCGACATGAAGCTGGCAATCTCCGAAGTTTTGTTTGGTTCGGATGGCGCCGGTCTTTGCGACAACTTCCATGTAGCCATTTTCGACCTTCCAACGGGCCGGTTGTCCTTTTCCATCTGTCCATTGGGAGAGGTCCTTGCCATCAAAAAGGATGATGGCATCCGAAGGTGCGGGCACAGGATTGCCGGCAGGGCCTGGGTCGACGACAGGCGGCATCGGCCTATCCGGATCATGAACCTTCCATTTTTCGACTTCCTGTTTGGCGGTTTGTCCGTTCGAATAGACTCCTCCCAGAAAAATCAGGATAGAAAACAATATAAGCCAAAGGGGTTGTTTCATCGTGGCCTCCAGGGTATTACAGGGACCATCCCTGCCTGTATTCTTTATGAAGAAACCGATTGGCTTCCGGGAGGTTGGTGAATTCCATTTTTTCACCGTCCCACTCGAGTTTGGTGTATTTGTCCTGCATCAGGACGGCGATATTGGCCAGGAGCATGGCTTCGGTCAGGACTGCCGAGTAGGTGAAGTCGGTTGTGGATTTTTTTCCGGCCTTGATGGCTTCTACCCATTCCTCGTGGATGCCGGGGGAGCGAGGGATGGTTTTTTCCGGCCTCTTGTACTCCTGCATCTTGGTTTCGGGGACGATGCGCGGGTTGCGACCGTAGGTGCTGCACACTAAGTTGCCTTTATTGCCCACAAACAGTACGCCGCCGCCATCATCGCCCATCATCCGGCCTGGCTCGATATCATGCGGCCGGGGAGGCATCAGCCCGCCGTCATGCCAGGTCAGCTTAACGGGAGGCATTTTTCCGCGCTTGGGAAACTCGTAGGTGACGACTTCAGCAAGGGGATAGGAATCCTTGGTGTATCTGGTGGAGCTGGCCTGAACAGAGATGGGATACCCCAGTTTGAGAGCCCAGAAGGGTTGGTCCATCAGGTGGGCGCCCATATCTCCGAGAGCTCCGGTTCCATAGTCCCACCACCCCCGCCAGACAAAATGGCAGAGGGCAGGGTGGTAGGGCCGAAAGGGTGCGGGACCCAGCCAGAGGTTCCAGTCCAGAGTCGAAGGCACCGAGGGGATTTCTTTCGGTGCATCGATTCCTTGGGGCCAGATCGGACGGTTGGTCCAGACATGGGCTTCGCGCACATCCCCGATGGCGCCGTCCCAGATCCACTCGCTAATCAGACGGGCTCCTTCGCCTGCGTGTCCCTGGTTGCCCATCTGGGTTACGACTTTGGCCTCCTTGGCGGCCTTTGTCAGCAAACGTGCTTCCTTGATGGTGTGGGTCAGAGGTTTCTGCACAAAGGTGTGTTTTCCCAATTTGATGGCCATCATGGCGATAACGGCATGGGTGTGATCGGGTGTGGTGACGGTTATGGCGTCGAGGTTTTTCTCCTTTTCCAGCATGATCCGGAAGTCACGGTATTTATTAGCCTTGTCATACATGGGTTGGTGTTGGGGATCGTTCCGCTTATGTTTCAGGAAATCGGCCATGTGGGTGTCATCGACATCGCAGAGAGCAACGACGTTTTCGGAGGAGATGCTCCAGATGTCGGAAGTGCCCTTTCCTCCCACCCCGACGCAGCCGATATTCAGCTTGTCGCTGGGTGCCGTAGTTCCTGGGCCTCCCAAAACATGGCGGGGAATGATCATCATTCCTGCGGCAGCGGTTGCCGAAGCTCCCAGAAATTCACGCCGTGAGATTTTTGTGCCTTTTTTTGAAGCATTTTTTTTGGTTGTTTTCATGATTATTATCCTTTCAAATTGTCGTTTTACATGAATTTTATTGGTTACCCAATATTAATATACTTTGAGCAACTTATAGTCAACATCCAATGTCAAAACCTTAAAGGTGCCATTTTGCTCACAAAAACAGCACTCTAAGAGAAGAAATCAAGTCAAAAAATAATTTAAATTATTAAATATCAACTACTTAAGTCGGTCTGACCCTCTTTGACCTATTTGACTGGTTTGGGTTCGAGGCCGAGGTCGGACAGGATAAGGTAGACGGTGAAGCCGACAATAAAGGAAATCAGTGTTTCCAGCCCGTACGGGAAGCCGATGCCGGGTATAACACCGAGAATACCGAAGAAAAATCCCACGGCCCAGGCGATATAGCCTGCCCAGTTGATCCCTTTCCGCGGTCCGATCCACTTGCCGTTCCGCAGATAGTCGGCAGTCATGGCCCCGATGATCGGCCCGAAGGATGCGCCGATGATCAGGAAAAAAGCCACAAGGTTTTGAGAAACGCCTGTCGCTGCCAGAACCGTTCCTATGGCCCCTGCTCCCAGAGTCAGAACGATCCGGGGAATCTTAGGGATCATGGTGGAAAAGGCGTTTCCTGCGAGGAAAGCACAAAATCCTGTCGGACAGATGCAGGCAATGACAAAAACCCAGAACATGATCAAAGCCACGACACCCCCGACAGCCCCGATGGAGTTGATAAAAACAGAAAACACATCCAAATTAGCCGTTCCCATTCCACCGTTGGCTGCGATCTGAGGATCCTTACCGATGGCGCCGGCTATAGTCAAGAGAGCAAAAAAACCGGCAACCAAAGCGGCCAACGTGATCCCGAAAAATCCTCCCAGGACTACGTCCTTTTTATTCCGGTTGTTCATCGTGAAATCTGCACCGGCCGCACCCGCTGTGGCAAAAAAGCCTGCCGTGGCCTGGAGCGCAGCAAAAGCGCCAAGGGCCATGACCGGGATGATTATCGCAACCCCTCTGCCTGTAATGATCGTCGAGGAGAAATTGGAGAGCCCGTTCATATTGGATATTCCGGCTACGACGATGATCAACAATGGAAACACAGGGACCCAGCTGGAAAGCCAGGCCAGCCATTTGATTCCCAAGGCGCCGACAAAGGCCAGGGATAAGCCCCAAACGATACAGACAATCCAGAAGAGCGGCGTGTTCGGGCCGGCTTCAGAGCCGATCGCCGACATGAAAAAGGAGGCGGCAGAAAAGGTGAAGACCGCGTGCCAGCCGATCTGCAGAAAGCCCATCAGCAAACCGGGGATGAGAATCCCGCCTTTTGTCCCAAAAGTGGAAGATCCCACCACGTACAAAGGCATTCCTGTCTGCATGCCCAAAATTCCTGGAACATAATACAGGGCAAAACAGAAAAGAGCTCCCAAGATCAATCCGACTATCCCTGCCCATAGGCTGCCGAACTGGAGTGCTCCTGCCATGCCAGCCATGAACGGAACCGATAGAAAGATTCCTGCGTACGAAGGTGCCGTATTCTTGTACCAGGGGGT
>DAOVBT010000071.1 GCA_030670375.1 Candidatus Aminicenantota bacterium
CGAACGGAGAAGATTTATCCGCTGCACACGCCCATAAATATCTGTTGTCGCTTCGATGATCACGACGCCTTCCACCCTTGCCTGACGGGCGATCTCTGGATACAGAGGCTCGACCTTCTTGATCAGTTTTGGAGGCTTGATCTGCCCGATAGCACGAATAGGGGCTTCCACTTCTCCGACCACCCCGCCGAGCACGCCACCGACCACGCCGCCGAGTACGCCGCCGACCACTCCACCCTCGACGCCGCCTTCCACGCCGCCTTCGATACCCATATCCATGAGTTCTTCTTCTATGATTTCATCGGGGATCTCCACAGGGGCGACCAGTTGTCCGGGTTTAATGTTGGTCTGGGCTTTGACAGGTTTGATGCGTGTTCTGGCTTTGGAAGCGGATTTCTTTTTTGCCGGGGGAGGTGGAGGAGGTGGGGGAGGCGGAGGAGGAGCTAGGAATGCGCTGTAAACTTCGACTTGGGGCAAGTTTCCTGTGCTAAGAAGAGGAATGACGAGCATGGCTGCAACAATCGACACATGGAGCAATAGAGCGATCGGAAAGGCAATGGCCTTTCTGAATTTCCCTTTCTCGCCGGTAATAAATGAATCCTTAAACAGACTAGGAATTTCTTCCCTTGATTTCGGCTTAATTTTTTCAGCCATTTTATTACCTCTTACCAATGTTTTTAGCGAAAGGATAAATCAAAGTATAAAGCAAAAAAAACCTTTTGACAAGCATTATTTACTTTCCCAATCCCTTCTTGGGTTTAAAAATTTTCTTCCAAAAAGTCAGCATGGAACAGGACATATAGATCGAGGAATAAGTACCCGTTATAACTCCGATTATCATGGTGAAAGCAAAATCGTTGATGACTTCTCCTCCAAATATAAATAATGTTCCAACTGTTAAAAAGGTTGTGCCCGAAGTGATGACTGTTCGGCTGAGTGTTTGGTTGATACTGGCATCCAGAAGGCTTTCAAAATCGAGTTTCCGGAGTGTTTTCAGATTATCTCTCACTCTGTCGAATATGACGATCGTATCGTTTAGCGAATATCCCACGATGGTCATGATGGCGGCAATCACCGGAAGGTTGATCTCGCGGTTTGTGAGGGAGAGAATGCCGACGGTCACGAGGATGTCGTGGGCAAGGGTAAATATGGCAGCCACACCATAAGCAAATTTAAAACGGATCCCGATGTAGATGAGCATGCCGATCAAAGCCCAGACCGTGGCTTGGGCAGCTTTCTCGCGAAGCTCCTGTCCTACTTGGGGACCGACGGTTTCGCGCCTTTTGATGGTCATGCTTCCCAGGAATGTCTTGTCCTTCAAGGTGTCCAAAACTTCGGCATCGATCCCTGCCTGTTCCAGTTGATCGAAACTTTCGATGATTCCCTTCAACTCTGCGGATTGGCGCAAATTGATGATGGCATCGGCCGATGTCTCGGCATTTTCCGGGAAAGAGGACGCGATGAGGGTTCTCAAGCGGTCCCGTTCGATGACATTGAGATCCTGCATGCCCGAGGCTACGGCAGATTGATCCTCCTGGGTTTTTAAGGCATCGACAACCATATTACCCATCAAGACATGGGCTTCCAATTCCTGATCCTCTGCTTCTTCGGGAAGCATGGTTCGTATGATATATTCCCTCTCTCCTTTTTCAACTTCCTGGATCTTGCTAGCGCCCAGATCTGCTTCGCCCAAAGATTGTCTGAGCTCCTCGATCGGAATAACCGATTTGAAACGGATCTGGACCAGCGTTCCCCCCGCAAAATCCACGCCCATGTTCAGCCCTTTTCCGGCTGAAATATTGATCAGACCGATTGCGATAACCACGGCGGATATGCCGAGGGCGATAAACTTGTATTTCATGAATTGGAAGTTGGGCTTTTTGAATATCTGCATTTTAAATACTCAACTTAGTTCTCTGTTTTTTCTTGGAGAATGAAACATCAAAGATCAATCGTGAGACAAAAACCGCTGTGAACATGCTGGCTGTAATCCCGATTATCAAAGTGATGGCAAATCCGCGAATAGGTCCTGTTCCAAACTGGAAGAGAAAAATGGCCGCGATGATCGTTGTGACGTTGGCGTCGAGGATTGTCTTGAAAGCTCGTGAAAATCCGGATGCGATAGCACTCAACACACTCTTTCCTTGGTTAAGCTCCTCCCGAATTCTCTCAAAGACCAAGACATTAGCATCCACCGCCATCCCTATGGTAAGGATAATCCCGGCGATTCCAGGAAGCGTTAGATGAGCCTTGAAGTAAGCAAGAGCACCGGCTAAAATCAGGATATTGAGGATCAAGGCGGATACGGCGTTAATCCCGGCTATCTTGTAATAAAAAACCATGAATACAAAAATCAGGATCAGGGCGATTATGATAGAAATCAAGCCCTTGCGGATGGAATCCGCTCCTAGAGATGGCCCGATGGTTCGCTCTTCCAGATATTTGATTGTAGCCGGAAGTGCCCCTGCCCGCAGGGCGATTGTGAGATCATCGACAATATCAGGATTGGAGAATCCCCGGATAATGCCCGTGTCGGAAATTCTGTCCTCGATGGTTGCCACATTGATAATTTTTTTGTCCAGAATGACACAAAGAGGTTTTTGCAGATTATCCGAGGTGAACTTGTAAAACCGTCTGCCGGCTTCTGGCGAGAGCCGAAAAGAAACGGCTGGATTATTCCATTCGTCATAGGACCGGCGGGCATCGCGGAGGTCTTTCCCGGAAACTGTGGACACCCGGCTCACAAGATAATAGTTCCCGCCCAGGTTTCGTCGCGGATCTCCGGGTAGGATTTCCATCTCGATAGGGACCGTGCCTCCGTGTTCCACGAGCAACGTTTCTTGGTCCGGTGCGGGTCCGGCATAGACCAGACGCCATTCGAGTTGTGCCGTTGTTTTGAGAATATCTTTCACGCGGTCCGGATCTTCCACACCCGGGAGCTCGACAATGATCCTTTCCCCTGTAGGCCCGCCCTGTCGCTGGATCGGGATTTCTGAGAGTCCCAGTTCATCCACCCGGTTGCGGATGGTTTCGATAGATTGGCGAACAGCCTGGTCTCGAAAGTATGTGGCAGCGCTGGCTTTTATGGTCAGCGTGGCGTTGGACCCGGTCACGGAGTTATCCCATTCATTGAAATATTCGTCCAAAAGATCTCGGACTTCCCGTTCCTTTGTCACATCGAATCCCTGAAGAATAATACGGCCTATGCGATCTTCGCTTTTGGTAATAGAACTATAGCTGATATCATTTTTTTTCATCCGCTCTTGCAGTCGGATGATTTCCTGGTCAGTCTCTGTGTTGATGGCATCATCTGTGACCACTTGCAGGACCAAGTGCATCCCACCTTTCAGATCCAATCCGAGTTGAATTTTTTGACCTGGAGGGTAAGCGAGAAAGATTGAAAGGGCAATGACGGAAAGGACAAGGATGATTTTCCACTGAAGGTTTTTTTTCATCTTTATCTTTCTTATTAAATTAATTTCAGGCTAAAAAACCTGAAGAACACTCAAGAAATACTTTGACTAATTTTCTTTTTTGTCTGACAAAAAAGCAGAGACCGCGTTTCTAGTGATATCGATTTTTACGTTGGATCCAATCTTGAGCTCGATCTTATCCTGTTGGACTCCCATCACGGTCCCGTAGATTCCCCCAGTTGTGACGATCTTATCGCCGGGTTTGAGTTGCCCCACCATCTCTTGATGTTTTTTCTGTTTTTTCCGCTGTGGCATGATGATCAGCAGATAAAAAATCACGAAAACGAGGACAAACGGAAGCAACGCCGTAACGATGCTTCCCTGGGGACGGGCAGCTTGCCCACCCTGCTGTAAAAACGAAAAAAGGCTTGAAATAATCATACCTATTCACCCTCTTCTTTTTTATTCATTATACTATACTTTAATCGGCGAAATGAATTGGATTGAATAGAGTGCCTAATTTTTCGGAAGATGTCAAGATAAAAGTGAAGGTTGTGAAGTGTGTTGAGGATGGATGAACTTATCTCCTGTCTCTCGTAGAGATGTCTCAGGTAGGCCCGGGAGAAATTTCGGCAAGTGTAGCAGCTGCACTCCTCATCTATCGGTCTTTGATCCCTCTCGTATTTCTTATTCTTTATCACGATTTTCCCCGTGTTCGTGAAGAGTGTTCCGTTCCTGGCGTTTCGTGTCGGGAGAACACAATCGAAAAAGTCTATCCCGTATTCGACAGCCTGGAGGATATCTTTGACATAGCCGATGCCCATCAAATAACGAGGCCTTTCTTTCGGGAGGATGCTGTCGGATTGCTCGACTATGTCCATGAACTGAGTTTTGGGTTCTCCGATTCCCAATCCCCCCAGTGCGTATCCGTCAAAATCGATGGCCATAAGTTCTTCGATGCTCTGTTTGCGAAGATCCCAGTAAATTCCACCCTGGCAGATCCCCCACAAAAGTTGGGAGTGATGCGATCCTTTTTTTTGCATGTGTGACTTTGAACGCTGGGCCCATTCCGTCGTGATTTTGGCAGCTTGCATGGCTTCTTTTTTAGAAGAAGGATAGGGGCAGAAATAGTCCAGGAGCATCATGATATCGCTCCCCAAAACTCGTTGAATATCGATGATGTCCTCCGGGGTGAGAAAAATTTTTGTCCCGTCCAGATGGGAGGAAAATTCCACGCCTTCCTTTTTCACTTTGGTTAGAGGCGAAAGACTGTATATTTGGAATCCACCGCTATCGGATAGGATGGGTCCCGGCCAGGAAATGAAGGAATGAATACCCCCGAATATTTTTATGATGTCCATTCCAGGTCTAAGGTACAGGTGATAAGCATTGACCAGGATGAGTTGGGCATCGAGGTTTTGGACCATGTTGTGGGATAGAGCCTTGACCGTACCCTGGCTTGCCACCGGGGCAAAAGCCGGGGTTTGGATCGGGCCATGTTTGGTATGGATGATACCTGTTCGTGCGGACGAGTTGGGATCGGATGCCGTGATCTCAAAAGTCTTTTTCATTTAACCTGAAGTAGAAAAACGGAAGTAGATGACATCCCCGTCCTGGATGATATAATCTTTCCCTTCCAGTCGGACCACCCCGTTTTCTTTTGCTGCCTGCATAGATGCAAAATCGAGCAACTGAGACCAGGAAATGACTTCAGCCCGGATGAATCCCTTTTCCATATCTGTATGAATAGTCCCTGCAGCCGTCGATGCGGTTGAATTGTTTTTGATGGTCCAGGCTTTGACCTCTTGTTTTCCGATCGTGAAAAATGTGATGACATCGAGGAGATCATACGAGGATTTGAGGAACTTGGGCGAACTGAGTTGCTGGAGGCCATACTCTTTGAGAAAGACTTCCTTTTCTTTATCTTCCAGCTCAAGGATTTCTGCTTCGATCTTTCCGCAAAAGGCCAGCACGGCTGTGCCTTTGTTCGGGGTGGGAAATAACGTTTCTGGGTTTTCGACTGCAGGAATATCTTTTTCATCGAGGTTGATCATGTGCAAAAGGGGCTTTTGGCTCAGAAAGGCAAAACTCCGGATAAGCTTGTCTTCCGTTTCCGATAGTTCGAGAACACGCAATCCTTCTCCTTTCTCGAGATGATCGCGGATGCGTTCGAGGAGGTCTTTCTCCTTTTCTCCTTGGGGATTCTTCTCCCGTTTGAGCTCTTTTTCCAATTTTTCTATTCTGGACTCAGCCGAGACCAGATCGGCCAAGATCAGCTCGTCCTTCATAGAAAGGATGTCTTCACGCGGATCGATTTTGCCTTTCGGAGAAGGGATCCGTTCATCCTCGAAGCCTCTGACGACGTGGGTCAGACCATCGGCTTTCCTGAGGTGGCTGAGATAGGCTTCATTCTTGACTTCTCCGTAGGAAATCCCTGCCAGGTCGATGTAATCGATCGCAGCCGAAATTTTTTTCTTATCAGGAAAAAGGGCGTGAATTTTATCCAACCGGCTGTCAGGAACAGAGCAAGTCCGGAGGTTTGGCTCCTTTTTTCCGCTGTCAAAAGCGGATGTGTCGATATTGGCCCCTGTAAGGAGGTTGAACAATGTGGTTTTCCCAGACTTGGGATAACCAAACAATGTGAAATTCATACCCTCATTATACTATTATAGATGAAAATAATCGCTTTAAGAAAAATAAGACAGGTAATTTGAGTTTAAATAGGATAATAGTCCTTAAATAATGATTTCATGGATAGTTCAGGCAAGATAGCACAGCCAGCTTCGATAAAAACTTGATTATTGAAACGATAAGGTTATAATAATGGGTTTAATACAATAAAAGTAGGTTTATGCTATGGAAATGAAAAAATCTAAGGCTATCTTGCTGTTGCTTCGGTTGCCTTTTTTGACAGTCACAATCGGTGCCGTTTTTGTCGGGACAGCGTTTGCTAAATGGCATCAAAATGAATTCGACCTTCTCCGGTTCCTCTTGGTCCTTTTCGGTTCTTGTTTTTTTCACATCGCTTGTAATGTGGCCAATGATTATTTTGATTTCAAAAGCGGAAACGATGCCTTGAACAAAAACGCCATTACTCCTTTTTCGGGAGGAAGCCGGATGGTCCTCGATGGGTATGTGTTGCCTAAAGAAGCATTGACTGTTTCGATCGTGTTCGCTGTTCTCGGCTCGGCCATCGGCATATATTTGAACGCCATCTCTTCTGGAAACTTTGTCTTGTTCATCGGGATAGCCGCATTGTTTTTGGTTTATGGATACAACGGATTTCCCCTCCGTCTGGTCAATAAAGGATTGGGAGAGATCGCCATTTTTTTTGCTTGGGGGCCATTTATCGTTCTGGGTTCGTACTATGTCCAGGCCCAGGATATTTCATCTTTCTGGCCTTGGATCGTTGCCATCCCCTCCGGTGTGCTGACCACACTCGTGTTGCTGATCAACGAATTTGCCGATAAAGAAGCAGACGAAGCAACAGGGAGAAAAACCTGGGTGATCCTTTTCGGATTCAAGGCAAGTCTTCTCATTTATCTGTTTTTAGCCTTGAGCTGTTACGCCGTGGTTTTGATCGGTGTGTTTTTCGGCGATTGGCCTCTGTTGTCATTGCTTGTTTTTATCACTTTCCCGATGCCGATACTATCGTTCCGGCAAGGCTGGCAAAACCTCGGAAAATGGGCGGAGTTTTTCCCGGCTGTCAAAAACACAATATTGATGAATTTCCTATTTTTAGTTATATTAAGCGTTTCCTACGTGGTGTGAAATGAAAAAAGATAAAAAGGAAAAAAAAGAGCGCGAAAAAAGTGTTTTTCGAGAATATTTCGAACTCATCGTGGAAACGGCTGTTTTTGTCTTTTTTGTGATGACTTTCATCGTCCAGGCTTTCCAGATTCCAACCGGTTCCATGGAATCGACCCTGCTTGTGGGAGATTTCCTTCTCGTGAACAAGATGGCTTATCTCGAACCCGTTTTCCCGTTGGATAAGGTCGTGCTTCCCCGCAGGGATTTGGAAAGATTCGACGTCGTCGTTTTTAAATTTCCCAAAGAGCTCAGCAAAGATTTTGTCAAAAGAGTCATCGCTTTGGAAGGGGAAACAGTCGAGATCAAAGATAAACAAGTGTATGTGAACGACCAACCGATCGACGAATCTTACAAGGTACATAACGATTCGCGCGTCTTCACCAAGAATGGTTATTACCATTACGATGAAGTCATTCGAGATAATTACGGCCCGTTAACGGTCCCTCCAGGGCATTGTTTTGTGATGGGGGATAACCGGGATAACAGCCAAGATAGCCGTTATTGGGGATGCCTGCCTCTCCATCTCTTAAAGGGTCGGCCATGGCTTATCTATTTCTCGTATAATGCGGAAAGGGATGCTTATCTCAAGACGAGTTTCAGAGAGAGGATGAAAAAATTCATCAACTTCATCCCGAAGGCTAGGTGGAACAGGCTCCTGAAAGTCATCAACTAGTCTTCCTGAATCATTCATAAAAAATGCCGATGATATCCTTCATTTATATAAGAGAATTTCATATTCAT
>DAOVBT010000234.1 GCA_030670375.1 Candidatus Aminicenantota bacterium
TGCGTCCTAAAGAAAGTCCTAAAAAGATGTAGATAAATCCGGAATAGAAAAAATAATTCACAGGAGAGAGAGATGTTCTTTTTGTGATAAATCTGGCCCCAAGAAAAGCAATCAGAATAAGAAGACCGAATGCATAAATCGCTTGCATGTATATTTAAAATTCAGGTTTAAGGCCTTCCACTCTATCTAAAGAAAAAGTGAAAACGATTCCTGTTCCGGGTTGGTTCAAATCCCCCAGGATCTTTTGGAGAATTCTGATGACCTCCTCTTCTTTTTCATCCCGAATCACAGAAAAAACCGTTTTGTTATGGGGCTTTGCCCCGGCAAACATAAATCTCAATCCTGCAAAAATCGGTACTTCCTCAGAAAGGATGTGGCCCATGCCCACACTGTCCACCACTGTAGCCCCTGTAATACCGACCTCCACATAGCCTTCTAGGACCTCTTCCAGTTTTTCGACTTTGTTCAAGAAGAGCACCAGAAGTTTCATATAATCTTCCCTTCTTCTTCCTCGAGGAGGACGCAGATATCGCCTGGATCCTCTATCTTCTTAATCTGTTCGACGAAATTTGTCTCCTTCACAAGTCGGCACACATGGGCAAGGATCTTTAACTGAGCACCAGGATTATTTTTGCTCCCCAGTAGCAACATAAGGACGTAGGTCGGCATCTGATCAACTGCCTCGAAGTCGATTCCCTTTTTAAAAACGGCAAGCGCCAAGAATGGTTCTTTGACCTCATCGATCAACGCATGGGGAATGGCGATGCCTTTCTCCAAACCTGTGCTCCCCAAGCTTTCCCTTTTCAACAATTCATCCAGGATAAGCTTGTCATCGGAGATCAGGTCTCTCTTTTTAACGGCAGCGACGAATTCCTCGAGTACCTGCCGTTTATCTCCAGGTCTAAGGCTAAGAAAAATATGGTCTTCCTTTAAAAGGCTGCAAATTTTCATTTCATTCCCCTATTTATCTGCATTATATCATTTTCACACAAATTGTACCGATTAATTCTAACCTCTTTATCTTGAATTAAATAATCCAGGTTATTTTTTATTTGGCGGTTTTAGATAAAGCGTTGCCGATGCATTTTTTTCCACCTCATCCCGGGAAAAAATCATCGGATGGTATTCTCCCCCAAGCCATAACGGGACTTGATTGTCATAAAAACGGCTCATGAAGTGCCCGCTCTGTCCTGAAGAAAGCACACAAACGGATTTGTCCCAATCGGATAAATCGATGATCTGGCGATAGCTCGCAGACCAACTGGTCTTGTGTGGAGTCAAATAATTCACTTTGACAGTGAAGGCATTTCCATTGGAAGGACGAGAGCCCAGATTGAAAAAACGGAATAGAAAAAGACGGCCCAAGGGATGTTGGTACCGGATTGCATTCATCTTGCTCCAATCCCAATTTTCGGGAGAACCGTACAACCAGTCCAGGCGGTTATAAGCCCTGAGAAGGGCGCTTTTAATCACATCCTTCCTCTTTTCAATCTCGGGAGTTTCCTTGTTATCGAACCAAAAAGAATCAGTTTCAGAGAGGATGCGGAGGGCACCGGCCATCTTCCTCCTGAAAAAAAAGTCGAAGCTGCGAAAATCTTCCTTGAGTTCATCTTGAAAAATTTCTTCTGGGAAAAAGTTCATGAATGTGGCGTATAAAGCTGGAGCATTCCCGGCATCCATCTGCAAATCCCAATTTTGGAGGATGTCGAGAGCTTGCTTCAGCTTTCCTTGGGCTCCGGCTATTTGCCGGATGAACGGATAAAAGAGTTCTCCTTTTTGGGAATAGATGTCTCCCTGGAGAGACTGGAGAGAGGACACTGAGTGCTTTCCTGTTTGCAGAAGGAGCTCTTTTATTCTATTCGCTCTAAACGGTGCATCCCAGTCAACACTCACGTAAAACGGAAAATTTTCTGGCAGAATATTTTGGTTTGCTGTGACGATCAACCCTTCCTCAGGATTGAACAGATTGGGCTTTTGATCCTCCCCAAGATATCCCTGCCATTCCCCTCCTTCCCTCCAACTAGGATAAGGGAAAAGTGCCGCTTCTTCGGTACGAAGCGGAATCTTGCCGCCCAAATAATAGCCGATGTTATTGTTCTTGTCGGCGTATCCAAAATTCTGTGACGGGGAATCGAACAGGCTCAATGCTGCCGCAAAATCTTCCCAGTTTTTCGCTTTATTGAGAAGATAACCGGCTTTGAAAGCCCTGTCCCCTTGATGAATGGTCCATTTGAGAGATATGGGATTTTGGCTCTCGACAATGTGGGGAGAAATGACCGGGCCGCGAGCCGTCCACATAATCTCCAGTTTTTCCGGCTCCTTTTTTCCTTTGACCCGGATGACCTCTTCCTTCTTCATCAACGGCACCCATCCATCCTTTTCCCAGTACATGTCCTGCGTTTCGTTGAATTTTTCGATGTAAAGATCCTGCGAGTCAACCGTGGAATTCGACAATCCCCAAGCTATATCTTTGTTATGCCCTATGATTACCCAAGGAAAACCGGGGATGGTAACGCCAATGACGTTAAGGGATGGGCAGTGAAGATGCATTTCGTACCATACAGGCGGCAGGTTGATTTCGAGATGAGGGTCGTTCGCCAAAAGGGGTTTCCCCGAGACTGTCCGGTCGCCGGAGAGGATCCAATTGTTGCTCTGCTGGGGATAGACCATGTCCATGAGCCCTGATAGGGAGATCTTTTCTGTTTCGAAGGAAGGCGGCTTCACTCCTTCTTCGAGCACCTGAAGGGCCTTCTCCTGGCCCACTCTATAAATCAGATTGGAACGAACCACTTCGCTCGGGAAATCCGTGCTTAAAAGCATGGCCATGACCTGTTTGATAATCAGGGAATCTTTCGGGCTCCATGGCTCTGGCCGATAGCGTAATACAGAAAATTCGGGGGGCCACTTCCATTTCCGGGAATTGAGCCAGGCATTGATACCTTGACTGTAGGCTGTCAACATATCCTTCACTTCTGGAAGAAGCTGTTCATAGTCCTTCAATGCGGCTTCTTTAAGGCCCATCACTCTCACGTATCTGTCTCTTTCTAAAAGAGCTTCTCCGAACAATTCAGAAAGCCTCCCATAACCTGATCTCCGGGTGAGGTCCATCTGCCACATGCGTTCATTCGCATGGATGTAACCGCATGCAAAGAAAAGATCTTTTTCCGTGTCGGCATAAATATGGGGAACTCCCCAAGTGTCGGTTATGATTTTCACTTCCCCCTTCAGCCCTTGAACAGAAACATTCCCTTTGTATTTAGGCTTGGAAAAGAAGAAATAACCGGGAAAAAACAACAAGAATCCCAGGATGATCAACAGGATGACCAGAACAAATTTTTTTAAAAAAGATTTCATGAAGTTGCGGAATCCTTGCGGGATTTTCCTTCGATCCTGAGTATTTCATCGGCCTGGGTTAGAATGTCCTTGGAAAATTCGACGCCTTGTTTCGCGGCAGCGTTCAAGTTGAGGTGGAGTTTAACTTCTTTCATGTACCGGATAGGAATTCCTGCCGGGCTTTCCCCGTTTTTAACCCGGATGGCTACCTGACCGGCTCTGTGGCCCATCTCGAAAAAATCCCATCCCATGGCTGCACAGGCTCCGAGGTTAGTGGAAAACAGAGCTCCTCCGAACAAGGGAACTGCATTCTCATCGGCCATACGACTGACCGCTTCGAAAGATGCATTTATGGTGTTATCGGAAATCTGATAGATGACATCGATTTTTTTATTCATCAACACCTGGGCAGCCAAAAGAACCTCGCTTTTGTTTTTGACAGGGACGGCAATAATCTCTATCCCCATCTCCTTCGCTCCTTCTCTTGCCAGGTCCAGGTAGTATTTGGAATTCAGCTCCGAGGGGGTCCAGAGGGTTCCAACTCTTTTTGTTCCGGGGAGGATTTTTTTGATAAAAGCCAGGCTTTCTTTGATAGGTCCTCTGGAAGAAATACCGGTGACATTGGGCAGGTGATCGTCTACAGACCTTCCGGCCCCGGCCAGGAAGGGATTGGCGACAGAAGAAAACACGATCGGAATTTCCGAAGAAGCATGAAGGGCTGCCTGCAGACATGGAGTGGAAAACGGAACGATCAAATCCACATGCGACGACACAAATTCCTGAGCGATGCGCTGCACCTCGGGAATGCTCCCCATCCCATTGCGAATCACCATCCGAATATTCACTCCATCCAGCAACCCCGCCTCTTCCAGTGCGCTAAGGAAACCTTTCCGTACAGAATTCAAGGTGGGGGCGTCGTCGACTTGAAACAAGCCGAAGGTGAAGAGATCTTTGTTTTCCTTTTGGCAGACCGGGAATAGGAAAAGGGTGGCGATAAGAAAAATCCAATATTTTCTCATATAATAATCCTCGGATTTCCTAAACATCATAATCAAAAAATCCACAAGGAGCAAATTTTTTTGTTATTTCGGGGTCAAACCTTGACATTGGACATTTTTTCCTTTCTCTGACATCAGGGATTGATATCGATGCAATTAACTTTTTCTCACCTCAAAAAAGATTTGATTTTTATCTTGGATTGGT
>DAOVBT010000014.1 GCA_030670375.1 Candidatus Aminicenantota bacterium
ACCAGGCTCTTCACGCCGAGTATTTGCTCCACCGGGACATCGACTATATCGTGCGAAAAGGAAAAATCAAGATTGTGGACGAGTTCACCGGACGGGTAGTGGAGGACCGGCACTGGCCGGACGGGCTGCAAGCGGCTGTCGAGGCCAAGGAAAAACTGCGCCTGGGTTCGGGAGGATCGATCCTCGGGTCGATCACATTGCAGCACTTTTTGGAGCTTTATCCCAAAATTTGCGGGATGACAGCCACAGCGCAGCCGGCGGGCGATGAGCTCAAACAGTTTTATGGGCTGACCGTCGTCGTTGTCCCTCCCAACCGCCCCTGCATCCGCAAAGATCACCCGGACGAGATCTTCACCCATAAGGAGGCTAAAACACAGGCCCTGATCCATGAGATCAAGCGCTGTCATGAAACCGAAAGGCCTGTTTTGGTCGGGACAGCCACCGTGGAAGAATCGGAAGAACTGGCTGCAGCACTCAAAAATGCAGGCATCTCCTGCCATGTACTCAATGCCAAAAACGACGAACGGGAAGCACAAATCATAGCCCAGGCAGGGAGCCCCGGTGCCGTGACCATCTCCACAAACATGGCCGGTCGGGGAACGGATATAAAACTGGGAGGCGACCAAGAACAGCAACGGGACAAAGTCGTGAGTCTGGGTGGTCTGTACGTTATCGGAACCAACAGGCATGAGAGCCTCCGGGTCGATCAACAGCTACGTGGACGGGCGGGCCGGCAGGGAGACCCGGGGTCATCGCGGTTTTTCACGAGCCTTGAAGACAACCTGATCGAACGATATAACATCCGGAACCTTCTTCCAAAAAAATACCGCTCTTTGAAACAGGATGAGCCGGTAGGCAATCTTTTGGTGCAGAAAGAAATAGCCCGAGGACAGCGCATCATAGAGGGCCAGAACTTCGAAATCCGGAAGACGCTCTGGAAATATTCGATCCTTGTCGAAAAGCAGAGAGAAATGACACAACGCAGGCGCCAAGAAATACTTCGGGATGGATCGAATCTGGGCTTTCTGGAGGATGCAGAATCCGAGCTTTATTCCAAATTGGAGTCTCTGATGGGAGAGAACAGGATGCAAAAAATCGAACAGCCGATCACCCTCTACGCCATCGACAAGTGCTGGACCGAACACCTCGCCAAAATCGCCGATATACGGGAAGGCATCCACCTGACAAGCGTAGCCGGGCAGTCTCCGATCCGGGAATTTCACAAGATCGTGGACCAGGAATTTCAACAGTTGGAACACAAAATCGATGACACGATCCTTCAAACGTTCAAGTCCCTCCCTGTCACAGAGAAAGACATCGATCTGGACGAAGAAGGGATCCGGGGCCCCTCCTCCACCTGGACGTATGTGATCACGGATAACCAATTCGGGCTCTGGGTGGGGATGCTCCAGGGGAGTAACATCGGGGCAACCTCTGTAGCCGCTGCTGTATACGGCCCTCTGTACATCCTGCTGGGCTTGATCCAACGATTCTACAAAAAACCGAAAAAATAAACTTGTTAAATGGCTTCGTTGATGAGATCGATGTCCTTGAACTTGCAAAAATACTGGAGTTCTTTGGTGATGTCACCATAGACCGTCTGGCGGTGGAGCCCGTGGGACCAGTTCCGCCATAGTTTCGAGAGATCGCCGTCTACCTTGACGGCAATTTTGGTGCGGCATCCCCGGTCATGTTCAAGCTCGACGAGTGTTTCGGCAATTTCCCCAGTGAAGTAATGGATGAGGTCTTCCCCCATCAGAAGTGCCTGGGTGACGCGCTGTCCTTCCCGCATTTTGACCTGGGGGACCACCCCTTCCTGACGCTCCATGATCGTGCGCAGCTTGTAAGAATGAGCGGATTTGTCTGGGCCGTCCATTTTTGGTGTTCCCAAACAGTGGGCCAGAATGATGTATCTCTTCCCCTCATCCACGGTGGGATCACTGATGAATCCGGGCCTCCCCGTCAAACCCTGGAACAGGACGTGGGTCATGGCCGACCGTAGGTCCGACTCGCAGATTCCGCCCAGGCCCATGTTGTTCAGGCGTCCGAAACCGACACAGGGATAGGCAGGAAGCTTGATGGTCTTGTCCCACATCGTGCCATAACAGTCCACGGTCAAAACCGTTGCCTCTTCCTCATCCAGCAGTCTCTCGAAAGCCAGGGCCAGCTTGCAGGAATTAAATATTTCCTTCTTCGACGGTTCCACGATCTTTTCGGCTCCTTTGATCCAGCGTATGGTCTCGGCCTGGGCCTCCACATCGTTGACGGCATCATAAGTCTTGAGCACACGATCGAGCTCGATCCGCTTGATCTTTGTCCCGAATTTTGCCTTCATTTTCCCGGCATAGTCTGAAAAATCGCGGGTCGTGAGGTTGAGGATCTTGGCTTCTCTCAAGTGATGGATGGCACGAAAAGGCCGGATGGCCCATTCGAGCCGGCTGTAATCCGAAGTCAGTAAACACTCCATTTTGGTACCCTTCTCCTGTTGGAGAAGATTGCCGTATCCGACCCATTCATGCCCGGAATAGGGAGCGGCAAACACCACGGTGGGTTTACCCTGTTCGAGGATGGCATCCAAGATGCGGCCGATCCAGATGGTCAGATGAATGGCCAAAATGCCATCCACATCCTTAAGATTATCCTTGAGTTTTTCCACCTGCTCGGGCGAGCTGACCAATCGGTTGACCACAAAATCCACATCGGATAGTTCCTCCTTGAATTTTGTGAACCGGGATTCATAAAACCGGATTTCCTTTTCAAGATCGAGCGTGGGCTTGGGCCAATGGGAATCGGGAACCCCCATGTAAATCTTGGCGACCTTCACCTTTGATCCCCGGCAACCCGGGCTGACGAGTTTCGTGGACTTGGATTCCTGCTGTAGTCTCTTTCCAGAAAAAAGACCTGGTCCGGCAAGACACAACGCGCTACCTGCTGCAGATATCTTTAAAAACTCCCGTCGGTCAAATATTTTGCTCATCCTCTTCTCCTCATTTTTATTTAACCTGGATTATTCACGAGCCAAGCTTGCTGCAGATGCGAGGCGTGAACCATGCAGCTGTGGTAGTCCACCGCAAATGGGTCACAACAAAGCAGATGCAATAAGATCGGTTCGCCCGAAAGGTAAAAAATGCCGATTGATTTAAAAAAATTCTTCTTGAAAAGTTTTATCAGCAATGTCAGGATAAGTTCCTGATATTGCTGAAGTAAAAAAGGCATCGGCATTTTTTATGAATAGTTCAGGCTAATAAGTTGACAGAGCATCAGGCTTATTTCTATCATGATTGTGTTTCCCTTTCAATGGGCGAACAAAAGGACTTCTGTACTACTTTACGGTTTTTCCGACCTTCGCCGCGCCCCTCACCCAAAGGAAGTAACAGGGAATACCAAAAAGGATCGTCAACAAAGCAGCGGAGGATTCCATCGGCCTGTTCACATAATTAAAAACCATCAACACAAGGCTGGTTATAAGAAAAAACAGCGGAACAAAAGGATATCCCCACATCTTAACAGCCGAATCTTCTCCCACTTTTCTTTTGCGTGCAAGGAATACACCAACAACAGCCAGCCAGAGAAAGATATTCAGGGCAAAGGCAATGTAGATGATCAACTGTTCGAAAGACCCGATGATAACCATCACTACGGCAATCGCACCTTGAATGATGATCGATTTTCCCGGGACTTTGTAACGGGCGTGCACGTCGGCGGCAAATGGAAAAAATAACCGGTCTTTGGCCATAGCATAGTAAACTCGAGGGCCGATCATGATGAATGCGCTCAAACAGGAGAGCAGGCCGACTCCCACCAATAGACTCACCACATTTCCCATCCCTTCTCCGAAGGCTTGAACAGACGCTGTCTCTACCACAGGGATAATCCCCTTTAAATCGGAATAGGGAACCATCCGAAAGATGAAAAGATTGAGGGCCAAATACAGCACGATCACGATGGATGTCCCGGCAATCAACGAAACAGGAATGGTCTTTTTAGGACGTCTGATCTCGCCTGCGATGTAGGCGCTGGCATTCCAGCCGCTGTAGGCAAACATGACCAGCATCATAGCTGTCCCGATAGCCATGACACCGGAAGTCTCTCCTCCCAATGAAAGTTTGGGTCCGCTCCCGTTTCCGAAGATCATCCCCACGGATGCCAACCCGGCAACAATCAAAATCTTCAAGACCGTTAGAACATTCTGGACTCTCGAGCCCAATCGAAGGCCAAAATAATGCAGGGATGTGAAAAGTAATATGATGACTACGGCTATACCCTTGTTAAAAAAAACAAGTTGAGTGGGATTGAGATGAAGCAGTTGGGAATCCAATCCTGCATGGATGTATTCGGAAAAACCCATGGCGGCAGCTGCGATCGGGGCTGAAAAGCCAACGATCAAACTGGTCCAACCTGCCAGAAATCCCAGGGCCGGGTGATAAAGCTTTTTCAAGTAAACATATTCCCCTCCGACCTCTGGCATCCGAGTGGCCAGTTCTGCATAACAAAGGGCCCCTGCGAGCGCTATCAATCCTCCGAACAACCAGCAGAGAAGCACCCATCCTGGGCTGGGAAGATTGGCAGCGAGAAGACCGGACATGGTAAAAATCCCTGTGCCCACCATATTTGCCACAACTATGGCCGTGGCTGAAAATGTGCCCAATCTTCTTTCCAGTTCTTCCATGATCTATTCTTTTATTTAATTATTCCCTGCTGATAAAAAAACCTGTCGCCTCGTTTCTCCGCACAATAGACTTTGGTTTCGGCTCCCTTTTGCAAAGCTTCCTGGGCAAACTTCTTGTAAAAACGTTCCCCTCCACCCTGGTGCATCGGGAAAGTGACTTTAGGCCCTAACTTTTCGATCGTGTACAAATCCCCGTTGTTGACCTCTCCGCCTGTGCGGCTGCCGAATTGGGAGATGAATGCCAGATCGATCTGTTGTTCCTGTTTGGCCAGGTAGTCGATGTTTGCCTTAAACAAGGGATTGAGCTCTTCTCCCGTGCAGCCATGATCGCCGGAGTGAAAAATCACCAGACCATCCCCCTTCACCAAAAAGGCTCCCTCAGGAATTCCATCGAATTCATGGTTTATGTTGAAGACCTCAAATCCATCTATCGTTCTTTTCGTCTTTGGCTCGGTGAGATAATGATATTGGGGATTCTTGTCTGCTTCCCATCCGAAGATATATCGGATGTTTTTAACAGACTTTTCCCATTCATATATCACGGGATCGAAATGATCCGCGTGACCGTGGGAGACGAACACAAACACGCTGCAATCTTTAATCTCGGCAGGATCGATGTAACCATCGTCAAGGGAAGGATTTTCAGGCATTTTACCCGCTCTCGATACGGAAACATAGTCAAAGATGAGCAAATGGTTTTTTGTTTTGACTGCCCATCCGGCATGCCCGAGATACCAAATATAAGCCTCGCCCTCATTGAGATCGCTCTTCAAAACAGGGCTATCGAAATTTCCTTTCCCCTCCAGTTGAAATACGCCCAATATAAGTATGAGGATGAGGAGTTTCCCCATGATTTTTTTCATTGCTTAATCTCCAGAATCCTTCCTGTTCCCATCGGCACATAATTATCCCCGAAGGCTTTTTTGAACAATTCAATAGGCCGCTCTCCCGTACAATGGGTGGCCCCGCATTTTTCTACACCGATTTCCTTGAAGTCTTGGATAATGGCCTCCACCTTTGCATCAGCCATACCGCCAAGATGAAATCCGCCGAACACAAGATAAATCGGCCTGTCGAATAGTTTTTTGGCGCGCTTGAGGATATTCACGATACCCTGATGGGAACAGCCCGTGACGATGATCAATCCTTTTTTGGTGTTTATGATCAGGGACTGCTCTTTTATCTGAACGCCCATCTCCCCCGTGGAGTAAACGTTAGGGCAGATCTCGACGGGTTCATCAACGCTTACAACTTTAGCCTTTTTCCTCTCGACACTCCGGACGATCTCATAGGCAAAAGAAACGGGCAAGTAGACGGAAACATCATGATTTCTGTCTAAAACTTTGGGAAGCCCGCCGATGTGATCATAGTGATCATGGCTGATCACGATTTGCTCCACCTTTTTCAAATCGACACCCAAATGATCGACATTGTGGAGCAGGATATCCGGTTTGGTTCCGGTATCGAACAGGATGACCTTTTCTGTCCCTTCGATCAAACAAGAAAATCCCCAGTCCGTTTTTGTGCCTTGCTCATGGAGATAATTGTCGTAAAGAATCGTGAACTTCAGGGGCGTATCCATTCCTATCTTGCCGATTCTATCTGAAATGATTTTTAGGGATTTCATTTTTAAATCCGTCCTCCCTTTAGCTTTATTGGCCATCAAGAGATCCTCAATATCCTCGTGTTCCCTTCTCAGGGCGTTGTCGAGAGGCGTGTCCCCGTTTTCGTTTTTGGCATTTATTTGGGCATTGTTCGCGATCAAAACCTCAACGGTCGGCTTATCCCCCATCCAGGCCGCACCGTGAAGAGGGGTGTCCCCTCCACTTCCCTTCTGGTTGACATTCGCGCCTTTTGTGAGCAAAAGCTCCACGATCTCTTTTTGCCCGTGATTGGATGCCAGTTGAAGCGCAGCATCGCCCGAAGTATCCCTCATCATGAAATCAGCTCCGTTATCGATCAAAAGCGCAACGATCTCTTTTTGCCCCTGCATAGCCATATCATGAAGCGCCGTCACTCCCATCTCGTTTTTGCGATTCAGGTTGGCTCCCTTTTTGATCAGGAACTCGAGCATTTCTTTGTTCCCGCGAAAAGCAGCGATGTGAACAGGGGAGTACCCTGCATCATCCTGGGTATTCACATCGGCCCCCTCGTTGAGCAAAAGTTCGACAACTTCCCTGTGACCTCTCGAAACCGCATAAATAAGAGGCGTCAATCCCATTTCATCTTTAGCATCGGTCAAAGCAGGATTTTTGGCTATGAGTGCCTCAACTTTAGCCATGTCCCCTTCCATGGCTGCCTTGTGGATATCAGCACCCATACACGGACTGATAAGAAAATAAAAAGTTATGAATCCCAAAAGAATCGTTTTGAAAATTTTCACTTTTTCCTCCTAAGTTTCCTCACTGAGTGGACGGCAGGGAGATTTTATATTTTGCGAAAAAACTCTTGCCTGATCCGGTTTCCAAAAGGGCATAACAATGATTCCCCCTTATGATAACCTTTTCCACATGCGTATACAAAGGCGTTTCATTCCCAAACTGCAAATGGGAACGATAGAGGTATTTCCCCTCGGGGGAAAAAATATCAATGGTGATTTTATCCTGCTGCCTTTCGAGGCTCTCCGTTGAATACACAAAAATCAACCCTTTAACAACTTGGATCCGCATGAAATGGGTCAAAACATCGGGAAGAGTGGGAATGATCTTCTCAATTCGATCCTTGGGAATAGGGGTTTTTTCGAAGTGTTTTTTTTTATCTTCATCGGTTGCTCTCTTCCTTTCACGATCCAAACGGAAAGAAAACAACTTTTTCCCTGTGGCTTCTGAAATACGGATGGTATAGTCATCCGATCTGCCGTAATAAAATTTCTGGGAATCTTGGTCATAACCGATTTTGATCTGTGGCGTTAATCCCAGTATAACAAGGGACATGCCTCCTTGAGCTTGTTTTTCTCCCGATGTCATCGCTAATTCATCGAATACGGATTCTTCGCCGGTTTCAAGGTTTGTGCGAATAATTCTGTCCCTAGTTTCTGCTGTATCACTCACAATTCTTGAGTTATACAAAAATTCATTTTCGTTAACAAAGATCAAAGGAAAGCGTTCAAAAAGATTGTTCGGGATGGATTTGAGGAAAAATCCTTCTTCCGAAAAAAAGTAAAGCATATCTGGTGACCCGACGACCACTTTATCACCTGCTAGGAAACAGTTCATGTACCGGCTAACCTCACCGGGCCCGGTCCCTTGTTTGGCAAAAGAATTGACGAGCTGACCTTCTCTGTCGAATACATAACTCACGCCTCGATCAAAGTCATGGAAATAAAGTTTTTCATCCTGAGAGGCGCGGAGCTCTGAAGGCCTTTCAAAAGGTGTTTCATTCACATTGTCGATCTCCCAAACTTTCTGAGGTCGAAAATCCCACTCTCCCTTGAGCGGCTTATCTTCATTCTTCACATCGGCGGATGCCAAAAAGCAAAAGAATCCACATACCAACACCAACCACAACTTTTTCATTCTAACCTCCTTGTGTATTTTAATCTTATTTCAAGTCCTTTGGTTTCAATTCTTGGATAATTTTTGAATCGATCTAGGACAAATTTTCTTGGCCATCCGGAATTTTGTTTTTGTTCAAAACAGAAAATCCGGACTTTTCTATTCATTTTTGTAACTATTGTATATCGAGGCAATCCACGAATCTGTGTCCAAGAATTCGAGAAAAATGCCCCAAGATTCATAATCTTTCAACACATCTTCTTTTTTCATATCTTCCACACTTTTTCCATCCTGCATTCCCTTTTGCACGATTTTCATGGAATCCATGAGCATTTTGCGGTAATCCTTCACCTCTGCCATGGAATAATCTCTTCCATGCCCGCCGATGAATTTTATGCCCTGGGGAAATTCGTCGATGACCCAATCCAGGATCTCTAAGTATTTCTTAACTCTCGGTCCTACAGCAGGAAACGACTGGGTCAGAAGGAGGTCTCCCATGTGAACGACTCCGGACTCGGTAAAATTGATAATCAGATCCTTGTCGCTGTGAGCACCCGGGGAAGGAATAATCCGGATCTCTTCCCCGTTAAAATCCAAGGAATAAAAGTTGTTCGATCCATCTCCCCGTGTGAGCACACCTTCAGACACCATTTGTCCAAGATTATCATATCCGATGATGACAGCATTCCCCCCGCAGGTTTTGTTACCGCCTGCGTGATCGCCATGGGAATGCGTGTTGATGATGTACCGGATATCCCCTTCCTTTATCTGGTTTACGGCGCTTATTAATTCACCCGCCACTTCCTGATGCCCTGTGTCCACCAACAGTATCCCGTCTGGACCAGCCGAGACACCAATATTCGGCCGTAAGCCAAAGTCTAGAGTTATGCGATAAACCTGGTCAGAGAATTTAATAACAGTCTTTTCCGTTTCGATCCCATTCCCGTCTAGAAAAAGGGACGATGCCAACACAACCATGAATGCAGCAAATGCGATGGTCCATTTCTTCTTCATCCTTCCTCCTTTCTAATCCTTTCCCCTTTTCCCCACTTTTATGATGTAAATGTTGTGCTGGGGGAGGAACGTTTCGATACGATCCAGATCAAAATCGCTATTTTTTATGTGCTCTAAAACCTCTTCCTTTGTCAGGAAATGACTGGCATGATCTCGGAACTTGGATGGATCTCTGTCGATAATCACAACAGGAGCACCGAGCTTCAGGCTGGGGACGATGTTGTTGATCAACTCCACGGGCTTGGCCAGGTCATGAAAAGCGTTGACGATGAAGACCATATCCAGTTGATCATCCGGGAACAGGGGATCTTTCACTTCTCCGACGATTGTCTCGATATTCGAAATCCCTTCCGCTTCACACTTTCGTCGGATCGAAGCGAGCGCTCGCTTCGCGATATCGTTGGCATAAATCTTCCCCGAATCGCCCACTCGCCGGGCCAGGTGGAAAGTGAAATAACCGTGTCCGGCACCGACTTCGCCGATTACCATCCCCGGTTTCACTCCAACCACATCCATCACCTTATCGGGTTGATGATGGTTGTCTCGGACATCTGCCCGAAGGAACAAACAAAGCGCTACAAAAACGATAACAACAAAAAGACAGCGCATGAATTTCATTCGTTTCTCCCGATGATCGACATTACTTATATTCAAAAAAGAATTTTTTCGCAATGAGTAAAAATCTACCTGCCTTATTTACCAGATTAGGGATATTGTGTAAAAAAATTTAACAGTTTTTTCCGATTTTTGGTCGATTTTTCCTTCCTTTTTCTTGCTGCCTAGCATTATTTCAGATAGACTAACCCTCTCAAATAAATCCATCATAAATTTGTATGCAATATCAATACCAATAAAATCAAGGGACACGTTACCGATTTCGAAAAATCGTTACATGTCCCTGATTTTATGTCCCTTGATTTTAAGCTCGCACATGAATAATTCAGGATTGACTCTGAATTTTTGTGTGTGTTATAAGAGTTGCAGCACCGCACCATGAAAAAACGTTCCGTATTGCTTTTCCTGATAACTTTTATCTCCCTCTTTTTGATCTTATCTCTCTGGACACACTTTCAGGAAAAAAAGACAAAAGAATTTGCTGTGGTTCTCGAACCATCCAGGTCAGATTTCCTCGAGCCCAGTGATAAAGATGCTCTGATCGATGAGATCATTGCCAAGAAAAAAAGATTTATCGCCTATGGAACATATCTCAACGTTCCTGCCGGGGAATATGTTGCTGCATTCAATCTTGTCTCGTCCTCTTCTGAACCGGTAGATATCCAGCTTCAGGCTGCTGCAGATAGAGGAAAATCCATTATCGCATCACAGGATATCCGGCTGGATAATTTTCCGGTCACCAAAAACCTTTCATTCAAAGTCACAACAGAGAAGGAGATAGAACCCCGCGTTTTGTATTCTTCAGGCAATCTGGAGATTAAACTCAAAGAAGTTAAAATCCATAAAGTCAAATCCATCTTTCCGTGGTTAAAAACCTTGTACACAGCCATCCTGTTCGCCCTAGGGTGCACTCTTATCCTTTTAGCCGTGGTCACAGCATTTCGGAACACGGCAGAGTGGAAATATTATTTGGCTGGTTTTCTGTTTCTTGCCGGTTGTTTTTTGATTTTTTGGAAGGCATGGATTTCTGAAGATGCCTTTATCACCCTGCGCCATGTGGACAATTTTATCCAAGGATATGGACCCGTCTTTAACATCTCGGAAAGAGTTGAAGGATTCACCCACCCCCTGTGGTTTGCAGTCCTTGCCTTTTTTCGCTGGATAGGTTTTTCTCCCAAGGGAGCGGCCATTTTGCCTGCACTGCTGGCGTCTTTTGCAGCTTTGTATTTTCTCTTCTTCAAGATCCGTATCAGAGATGAAACCGGAACGGCCTCTTTTCTGAATCCTGCTGCTGCTATCCTTATCGGCACGAGTGCATTTATCGATTTCGGCACAAGCGGATTGGAAACAGCTTTAACCTATCTGCTGCTCGTTCTTTACGCCAAATTCATATTAGAGAACAGATGGCTGCAACAGCCGGTGTTAACCGGTTTGATAACATCGTGCCTGATATTAAACCGCCCGGACTTCGGCATCTTTTTGGTCTTGATGATTGTTTTGTATCTTTATGAACTTATCAAGAAAAATATTCCCATAAAATGTGTCGGCCGGTTCTTGGTTTTTCCTGCCCTTTTGGTGGGAGGCTATCAAATTTTCCGGATGGGTTATTATGCAGCACTTTTGCCCAATCCTTTTTATGCAAAATCAGGCGCTGGCGCGTATTGGTCCCAAGGCCTCAAGTATCTCTGGGATTTGTTTCAAGGCAGTCTCATGCCGGTTATTCTTTTCCTTGTTCTCCTGATGTTTTTTTTGAAACAAAACCAAGGGGATCTAAAAAACAGGCTGATAGTCCTTTTTTCCGGCTTGATGCATGGATTCTTCGTGATCCGAGGGGGTGGGGATTTTATGCACGGAAGGTTTCTCATCCCGGCTTTTCTGCTGATCACTCTTTCCCAAATTGGGGCATTCGACAGGTTTTTCAATAAAAAAACAGCTCTGAAGATAGCGTGTATCGCTGTGTGTCTGATCTTCTTTTTTTCCTCCTTGAGCGTTACTCCAGTTCAGAAGCGCGGACAACCCATCCACCTTAACATCACAGAAGAACGCTATTTCTACTACAAAGATAAAATCATCCCGCTCAAGCACCTGTTAACAGATACCATGATCCTGATGTGGAAAACCATAGGAATCAACTATCGAGACCTGGCCAGGAAAGCTGAGTTGAATATTCGGATTGCTTATAAAAACGTTGGGTTCACAGGATTCTACGCCGGCCCGCGAGTCTATGTGCTCGACGAGCTCGGACTGACCGAGCCTGTTGTAGCCCGAATTACGATCACCAGGAGGAAACGGCCCGGACATGAAAAAAACGCACCTTTCGGATATCTCATCTCGCGAAAACTGACCTTTCGTAAGACACCTTTTCCGCTGTGGAACCAGGTGGCAAACACAAAATACGGGATTTTGTGGGATTTGTCTCCGAAGACAATAAGAAAATTCGATTTTATGTTGGACAAAAATTTCAAACAGGGACTGGATAGCCGGATTGTCGATTATTTAAACGGAGTAGAGGAAAAAGCACTTCCCGAGCAGGCTGATTTCCTGTTTTTCTTGAAACAATTCTGGTTTCCGTATGCTCCGAAAGAAAATCAGGAGCTGTTTCAACTCAAGTACAAACAAGATATCATCGATCAATTTTCCGAAAACTTTCAATGGATTCAAAAAAACAAACAGAAAATCGATTCCCATCTATCAAGTATCCAGGGGCCTCTGGATACCAAAAAATTTCTCAGGAACATCGGCTATGCCTTAAAAACCGGCCTCACCTTGAAATATTCCCCTATCGGACCGGTTGAAGAATGAGCAGGAACGGATTCTCTGCCGTGGAAACATCCGATAGGTTCTTTATTTCGATGCTTAACCTGTAGAGGTTGGTGTTTTTGAAACGATATTGAGGAGGGGAGGATTTAACGAGCGTCTTCATTTCCTGGCTAACGATTCCTGAAAAAAGCTCCTGATCGAAAAACCTCAGATTAACCTGATATTCTCCCTCCAAAGAACCAAATTCGATCTTCAGATTCTCTATTTTTCTCCAAGATGTAAAATGCAGATCCAGTGCGTGATTTTCCTTGGTGATGGTAAACCTTCCCGGTTCATCCTCCTTCATCTGCACGTGCCGTCCCAGATCATAATAAGAAATCCTCTCGCCCGAAGAATAAGCGGCCTTGGTTGGGAACAGTAGAGCTGTGCGGGGAAAAAGCACAAACCACAGCAAAAAAACGGCCACCCCACATATCGTGAGGAGAGGGGGCAGGAAAGGTCGGGGAGTTTTTGCCATTTTTTTCTGGGGATCGTCTTTTTTCCAAAGATAACCTGCGATAAAAACGAGGATAGCAGCGAGCCAGATGTAGTTCGGCACGTAGCTCAGATTGTTCACTTTGATAAAAGAGGGTAAAAAGTCGGGAAGATAAAAGTGGAGGTTGCTGAGATACACGAACAACTCTCCCCCTCTAAACGTGAATTGATGGGTAGTGGGTTGATAAAGGAAATTAGGATTTCGGAGAAGGAGGACGACAAAAACAAGGCCTATCAGGGATGCAAGCCAAAACAGGAAGGAATACAATTTTTTGCGGTTGTGGACAAGAAAATACCCGATAAAAATCGCCGCGACCCAAGAGACATTGGTCAAAACCCTGCCCTGAGGAGAATGACCCTGGCGGTGGGAAAAAAAGGCATAATTGAGAAGATAAGGAAGGCTAATGAAAAGAAGCACAAACAGGTCTTTTTTAGACCTCCTGAATGCCTCGACGCCACCCAAGAAAATAAAGAAATACATCGGTGAATACAGGAGGAGGCCATCTCGCTGATCAAGAAAATAATCCAGGAATGAATCGATCCGGAGCATAACCGGAATTTTCATAACCATTTCCCTGAAGGCCTGAATTCTTTCTGCCGTTAATACTCCTTCATAGATAGCCATCGGATAAAACGTCCCGTACAGTTCTTTGGTGTAGAAGGCAAAAAGCACGACAGATACGACCGGAAAAGCCAGAAACGCCAATACCTTCCACTTGGCTTTGTGATTTTTTATAAGGAAATAGACCGAGACAAAAAGCAAAGGCCACAAAATCATGTTGAATTTTAGACCGAACCACGGAAATAGAGCGAGGAGAAAACCGAGGAAAAAAATGTTTTCAAGGGACATTTTTTTTGCCGAACGGACTTTTCGAAAAACGAACAAAGAAAAAAGGGCGATGGGCACTTCGGGATAGAGATGAATGGCATAAAAAAGAATAGGGATGGAAAAGGAATACAGGAACCAAAGCAGAAGAGAGACTTTTTCGTTTTTCCAGAACTCTCTCGCAAAAAGATAGATCTGAAGACCCAACAAAACAGCCCAAATCGACAGGCTTACCTTTATGATATATATAAGCGTTCGTCCTTGGAATTG
>DAOVBT010000408.1 GCA_030670375.1 Candidatus Aminicenantota bacterium
GAGAGAGTCGGAGCGATGATGCCAGGCATTTGCATAAAGAGCTGTGCTGTGGGTTTCCCTTGAGGTTTTTCTCGTCAAAAAGAATAGGATTTCCTTTACGATGACAGAAATGCCGGCCACAACCAGCATCATTCCTCCTGGAAAATTCTCTTCGCCGCGAAAGACCGCAGCGCTGGCCTTCCAGATAAATACGAAACCAACAACCAAAAGGATAAGACCAACCATTAATGTTGCCAGAGTCTCGAATCTTTTGTGCCCATAAGGGTGGGCTTCATCAGGTGGCCTGCTGGACAAGCGCGCCCCTGCTAAAACCACAAAATCCGTGGCCAGATCGGAAAGGGAATGAAATCCATCGGCGATCAGGGCCGAAGATTTGATCAAAACGCCTGAAAACACTTTAACGGCTATCAGGAATATATTGGCAAGTATCCCCCAGAGTGTTATCGAACGGATTTTCCTCTCCCGTTCTCTCAGCAAGTTCTCATTCACCTGTTTCATTTGAAAAAAGAAACTCCTTTTTTAAGGCTATTATAAATGAAAATTTCCCTTCTGGCTAATCATGAGAATCCTAAGACAACCTTCCCTATGAAAAAAAATTCTGTTTTGGTATGATGGGCTCAAATTTGCTCATGATTAGGAACAGGCGTGACTTTTCTTAAATCTTCTTTTTTTAAAAAATATCTTTTGCCGGGTTTTGTCTTCCAATCTGTCACCATAGCGGGAGGATACGGCACCGGACGGGAACTTGTGGAGTTTTTTCTCACCTACGGACCGTTGGGCGGTTTTTTGGGGATGTTTTTGGTCACTACCCTGATGTGGTCTATCATACTAGCAATATCCTTCGAATTCAGCCGTAGGTTCAAAGCCTATGATTACCGGACTTTTTTTAAGAAGCTGCTGGGGCCCTTTTGGTTCCTGTTCGAGATCATCTACGCCGTTCAGATCTTTCTCGTTCTTGCTGTCATCGGTTCGGCTGCCGGCATTATTCTGAGAGACAATTTTGGCGTTCCCTACATAGTCGGCGTTTTTATCATGCTGGCAGCCGTGGGTTTTTTAACCTTCAAAGGAAAAGGCCTCATTGAAAACTTTCTCTCCGTATGGTCCATCATCCTTTATCTCGTTTACGCTGCCTTTTTTGTGGTCGCTCTCATAAAATTCGGTCCCATGATTCAAAAAAACTTCGCGTCCGGAATCATTCTCCCCAAATGGGCTTTGGGAGGATTCAAGTACGCTCTGTACAACCTCGGTACTGTTCCGGCAGTTCTTTTTTGCCTGAACCATATCGAATCCCGGAAAGAAGCTGTAACCGCTGGAATTCTGGGAGGATTCATGGGGATTATTCCAGGGGCGCTGTTTTTTGTAGCCGTTGTCGGTCATTATCCTGGAGTCCTTTCAGAAGAGATCCCGGCCATCTTTTTGTTGCAGAAGGCCGGTGTTCCTCTGTTGTTGATCCTCTTTCAACTCGTCCTTTTCGGAACTCTGATCGAAACAGGCACAGGATTCATCCACTCTGTGAACGAAAGGATCCGATCCACCCTCCGGGCAAAAGGGAGGGAACTGTTACGCTGGCAGAGGCCACTCGTCGCATTGCTTATGGTGTTGATAGCCCTCGGCATCTCGACGTTCGGGTTGGTGAATCTTATTGCAAAGGGCTACGGGAGTGCCGCGTGGGGATTTCTGATAGCCTATATCATCCCGATTTTGACAATAGGCGTATACAAACTGGCTAAATCGAGAAGCTAACTCAGATGTATTCGATCGTGGCCGGTGGCTTTGGGGTGATCTCGTAGGCAACTCTCACCACATTCGGCAGTTCAGCCGTTATCCTCCGTGAAATCGTCATCAACGTTTCCCAAGGTATGGGCGTCGGCTCAGCCGTCAGGGCATCCCTGCTCTCAACAGACCGGACGATGATGATATCTCCGAAAAGCCTCTTCCCTTCATCGATCCCTGTGGCCTTATCACTCAAAAGAACGGCAAAGGCTTGAAAGGGCTTTAATCCGGTGATTTCCTCTTCCACAATCACGGTGGCTTTGCGGACCACATCCACTCTCTCCGGAGTCACCTCTCCCACAACACGCGTTGCCAAACCTGGGCCCGGAAACGGCATTCTCTGATGGATGGTCTCAGGAAGACTCAGCTCCTTGGCCACTTCTCTCACCTGGTGCTTGAACAAATCCCGCAGGGGCTCGATGAGCTTGTACCCATATTCGTCTTCAGCAGATATCCCGATCTGGTCGAGGATGTTGTGCTGTGTTTTGACGCCACTCTTTGTCTCGATGATGTCGGCTGCGATCGTTCCTTGAATCAGAAACCGCGCTCCGCTGTCTTTAACGGCCTGTTTGAACACCGTGTAAAAAGCATTCCGGAATGCTTTCCTTTTATCTTCAGGATCGATCTTTCCTTTCAGAACCATGAAAAATTCATCCTGGGCATCGATGATATCAACCGTTATTCCAAGGTCTGCAAAGATTTTTTGCACCTCTTGGGGCTCACCCTCTCTCATCAAACCATCATCGATGAATATCACTTTCATGTTGTCCCTGATGGCCCAATGAGCCAGGACTGTGCACACAGAGCTGTCAACGCCTCCGGATAAAGCCGAGATGGCCTTCTCAGACCCAACGGTCGTTTTAATCTCTTCGACTTTCTGATCGATGAATTCTTTTACATCCACTTTTTTTCTCCCTTAAGAATTTTTTAACCTGCAGAAATTCAGGGGACACGTTACCGATTTTAAAACAAATCGGTACATGTCCCCAATTTATGGCAATGTGTCCCTTGATTTTAAGCTCGTACATTAATAATTC
>DAOVBT010000089.1 GCA_030670375.1 Candidatus Aminicenantota bacterium
CGTTTTTTAGCCTGGATTATTCACGAGCCTAGCTTGCTGTAGATGCGAGGTGTCGGTTCATGCTGCTGTACAAGTGTACCGCAAATGGGCCGCAACAAAGCATCCACCCCACCCAGCAATATTGGCTCGCCCGAAGTTCAAGATAGGAATGATTCGGACTGTAGAATGTCTCCAGCTAGGGAGGTGCAATGATCAGTTTAGAAGGCAAAAAAGCTTTGATTACGGGAGGATCCCGGGGAATCGGACGAGCAACCGCGATATTGTTCGCCCGAGCTGGTGCGGATGTGGCCATAAACTTTCTTAACCGAGAAAAAGCCGCTTTAGAGGTGAAACAGAAGGTTAATGAGTTGGGGAGGGATTGTTTGACATTAAAAGCGGACATTTCTCAAAAGAATCAGGTGGAAGAAATGGTGGGAACTCTTCTGCATGATTGGAATCAAATCGACATCCTTGTGAACAACGCCGGAATCTGGACATACGGTGAGATCGGAAACATGGATAGCGCTATCTGGGATGAGACCATGCAGCTCAACCTCGATGCTGTGTTTTTCCTGTGCAATAATGTGGTCCCGGCGATGAAAGCAAAAAAAAGAGGGTGGATTGTCAATGTATCGTCCACCGCGGGAGTAAGGGGCGAAGCCCTTCATTCCCATTACGCAGCCAGCAAAGGGGCGATCATTTCCCTCACCAAATCTCTCGCTGCAGAACTGGCTCCGGTCGGCATCCGGGTTAATTGTGTAGCACCCGGTTGGGTGGATACGGAAATGTGTGAAGACGTTTTTCGCGCACCAGGATTCCGTCATAAAGTTGAGAAAAGTATCCCTTTGAAAAGAATACCTCCCCCCGAAGATATTGCGGGGCCAATCCTTTTTTTGGCATCTGACCTTGCGCGGCATATCACCGGCGAAGTGGTCAATGTCAACGGCGGATCTGTGCTTTGTGCCTAGAGTTGCTTGCGAAAATTCTTTGATTTTGATAACGTTGAAGTGATACGCAACAAGGAGGAACTCATGGAGGAAGAGATAGGAAAAATAACACATTATTTCTTAAAAATTAATGTGGGTGTTCTTGAGATAACCAAAGGGCATATCCAGATCGGGGATACCATTCATATCAAAGGGCACACCACAGACTATTACCAAAAGATCCAATCTATGCAGGTCGAGCATGCTTCTGTCGAATCGGCTCAAGAAGGAATGCAGGTCGGGCTCAAGGTGGAGAGTTCGGTGAGAGAGGGAGATTCGGTATTCAAAGTAACCGAGGAGTGATTCTGGTAAG
The DNA here is from genome assembly GCA_030670375.1 of Candidatus Aminicenantota bacterium. Lineage (GTDB taxonomy): Bacteria > Acidobacteriota > Aminicenantia > Aminicenantales > Aminicenantaceae. The sequence goes on from DAOVBT010000089.1 coordinate 1,279, forward strand.
CCCGAGAAATTTAAAAATTATGCGCGAAAAGAGGTTTGATATTGAAAGATAGAGATTCATCCAAGAATGTAATGAAACAGAAATTCCAGCAGTGGGAAAAAGACGTGTATGAAAAATCCCTGGAGAATTCGTGTCCGGTGGGGGCCCCGTTCACCACAGTTTCTGGGAAAAAAATCAATGCGTTGTACACTCCTCTGGATCTCAAAAATTTCGATTACACAGAAGAGCTGGGGTTTCCCGGTGAATATCCGTTTACCAGGGGAATCCACCCCACAATGTATCATGGACGGCTCTGGACGATGCGACAATTTTCCGGATTCGGAACCGCAGAACAGACAAACCAACGGTATAAGTACCTCCTGAATCATGGTACCACAGGGTTGAGTGTTGCTTTCCACTTGCCGACACTGATGGGAATGGATTCCGACCATCCCTTAGCTGAGGGAGAAATAGGGAAATGTGGAGTGGCTATCGATTCTCTGGCCGACATGGAAATCCTTTTTGATGGGATACCTTTGGATAAGATTTCTACTTCGATGACCATCAATCCTCCGGCAGCCATTCTATGGGCCATGTATATCGCTGTGGCTGAAAAACAGGGGGTTCCTTCAGACGTGATTTCAGGAACGATTCAGAATGATATGCTGAAGGAATATATCGCCCAAAAAACATTTGTATTTCCTCCTGAACCTTCGATGAAACTGATAGTGGACACGTTTGAGTATGGGACGAAAGCGGTGCCACGATGGAATACCATATCGATTTCTGGATATCACATCCGCGAGGCCGGCTCCACAGCGGTTCAGGAATTGGCGTTTACAGTAAGAGATGGAATCGAGTATGTGGAGTGGGCTTTGAAAAGGGGCCTTGAAATCGATGAGTTTGCTCCACGGCTTTCCTTCTTTTTTAATGCGCACAATGACTTTTTTGAAGAGATTGCCAAATTCAGAGCGGCTCGAAGGATATGGGCACGTGCCATGAAGGAGCGATTTGGGGCGAAAAACCCCAGATCGTGGTTGCTGAGATTTCACACGCAAACCTCTGGGGTGTCCCTGATGGCTCAGCAGCCTTATAACAACGTGATCCGCGTTGCCCTCCAAGCCCTGTCAGCGGTTTTGGGTGGAACCCAATCTTTGCACACCAATTCCCTGGACGAAACGTATGCTTTGCCTTCGGAAAAGGCTGTTACCATCGCCCTGAGAACACAGCAAATCATCGCCCATGAAAGTGGAGTCACCAGCAGTATCGATCCGCTGGGCGGTTCTTATTTTGTGGAAAAACTGACGCGCGAGATGGAAGAGGAAGCGATGGATTACATCCACAAAATCGATGACATGGGGGGCATGGTGAAGGCTATCGAATTGGGATTTCCCCAGAAAGAAATCATCAACAGCGCCTATTGGTACCAGAAGGCTGTCGAGAAAAGGGAAAAGATCATCGTGGGCGTCAACGCTTTCGAAAAAGATCATGAACCCATCTCGCTCCTGGAGCTCGATGAATCGGTGGCTAAACAACATCTGGCTCGACTGGAGGAGGTCAAAAAAACGAGGAATTCAGCCCAGGTTATGCAAGATTTGGGCGATTTGAAAAAGGCAGCCGAAGATGAGGTCAACCTGATGCCCTTTATCTTGAAATGTGTGAAGAGTTATGCAACTTTGGGAGAAATCATCGAAACAATGAAGGAAGTGTTTGGGGAATATGAAGAGCCGATAGACTTTTAACCTGAATAAACCAGGTCAATTGATGAACGACATTTTTTGGAGGCAACGATGAAGGAAAAGAAAATAAGGGTTTTGGTGGCAAAACCTGGTTTAGATGGTCACGATAGAGGAGCCAAGATTATAAGCAGAGCTTTGCGGGATGCAGGATTTGAGGTCATTTACACGGGCCTGCGTCGAACACCTGAGGAAATCGTGAATGCTGCCATCCAAGAAGATGTCGATGTCATCGGACTGAGTATTCTTTCTGGTGCTCACAATGTGCTTTTTCCTCAAGTGATGAGCCTTCTGGATCAAAAAGGGATCGATGATATTCAAGTTATCGCTGGAGGAATTATTCCAGAGAAGGATATTCCGGACTTGAAAAAGATCGGAGTAGCTGAAGTGTTTTTGCCCGGATCCTCTACGCAGAATATTGTCCAGTGGATCCAGGAAAACGTTCCCGACGGATAAAGAAAAGAGCAAAATTCCTTGACATCGATTTTTCATTTATGATATTAAATGTAGATATCCATGGCTAAAAAGTACGTATCCATTATTATTGTCCCGCACAATAAAGCGAAATCAAGAAACATCGGTCTATCCGAAAAAACGGCTAAGATAGCTGTGGCGATCGGGATTTTTGTGTTCCTGGCATTGACCGTATTTTTGATCGATTATTTCACGATGAATGTGACACGGCAGAAATACAAAACCCTCTGGGATGAAAATGCTCAGCAAAAAACGGCGATCGCTCAGTATCAGCAAACGGTAGATAAACTGCAGACAACGATCGATAATTATGAAAATTACGCGAAAAAGCTCAATATCATGGCCGGTCTCAAGTCGGAGGAAGTATTGGAAGGCGAACCTGGTGTCGGTTCGGGCAGTGGTCAAGAAATAGGGGATACTGGTCCTTCCCAAACTTTGGATCTTGGCAATCTCAACGACATAAGCCAGAAGGCCGATCGCATCGCAAAAAATTTGGATACGTTGACAACGTTTTTCGAAGATCAAGTTCTTCAGCTTGCTTCCACTCCTACGATATGGCCGACAAAGGGATACATGAGTTCTCCGTATGGTTGGAGAGATGATCCCTTCACAGGAAAACGGACCTTTCATCATGGAATCGACATTGCCACTTCTCACGGGAATTCCATTTATGCCACGGCAGATGGAACAGTGATTCAAGCTCGTACCGATAAGATCGGGGGGAAAACCATAAAAATCAAGCACATGTTCGGCTATGTCACGATATACTGTCACATGAGCAAATTCCTGGTTAAAGTTGGACAGAAGGTAAAAAGAGGGGAGACCATCGGTTTAGTAGGGAGGACAGGGAAGGCCAGGGGTCCCCATGTGCATTACGAAGTCCAACTCAACGGAAAGGAAAAAAATCCGTATTACTACATTTTGGAAGAATAAAAAATTCCCGCCTTTTCTAACCTGAACTATTCATAAAAAATGCCGATGCTTTTTTTATGAATAGTTCAGGTTATAGGAATTTAGCTCCTGGGCTAATCTGAGTCCCAAGAGTAAAAGCGTATGCGTTCATGACCTTTTTCCCTTCTGGCTGGAGCTCTTCGATCAGATACATGCTGTTTTGGCCACAGCTAACCCGGATTCCGGTTTTATTCACGCCACGTATTTCTCCGGGGACAAGGCCCTGCGTTCTGCAGTCCTGTCTTTTCCCCCTGATAATTTTCATTCTTTTTTGATTGAGGAAAGTATAGGCGGAAGGCCATGGTGTGAAGGCTCTGATTTTTCTGTCAATTTCGACCGCACTTTTTGTCCAATCGATTCTTCCATCTTCCTTTTTCAGCAGAGGAGCAAACGTGGCTTGAGAGTGGTCTTGTTTGGTGTGTGGGATGGAATCGATCTGATCTATTGTCTTGCACAAAAGTTCTGTGCCTATTTCCGCAAGGCGAACTTCCAATTCGTGCGCATATTCCCCAAGAAGAATTTCCAATTCTCGTTTTGCGAGGATGTCTCCCTCATCCATTTTTTCATTCAATTCGAAAATGGTTACTCCTGTGTTTTTCTCTCCGTTCAAAATGTTCCAATGAACGGGCGATGCTCCGCGGTATTTCGGTAACAGCGAGAAATGCAGGTTTATGGAATTATATCTTGGGAGGTAGATGAGGGAAGCAGGAATGATCTGTCCGTAGGCCACGACCACATTTATGTCGGGATCGATCTCTTTAAGTTTTTCCAATGCGATGGGATCTTTTCTGATTTTTGCCGGTTGATACACCGGAATGTTAAATGTTTGGGCAAAACGTTTGACAGGGGAAACGGTCAATTTTTTTCCTCTTCCTGCGGGCTTATCTGGTTGGGTGATAATAAGCTCTATACGATGGCCCTCTTCAAGAATTTTCTTGAGGGAATAGACTGCGGAGTCAGGACTCCCGAAGAATACGATCTTCATTCGCGAATGTCTTTACCCTGCTGTTTTTGCAGTTTTTTACGGATAAGGCTTTTCTTCAAAGGGGATAGATGTTCGATAAAGAGCTTGCCGTTGACATGATCGATCTCATGGCAAAAAATTCTTGCCAGGAGATCTTCGGCCTCGATTATTTTTTCCTTGCCATCGAGATCAATTCCTTTTATGACCACGCGGTAGGGTCTTGTGACTTTTTCGTTTATCCCAGGCACAGAAAGGCACCCTTCTTCAAGGACCGTTTGCCCCTCCTTATGCAGGATTTCAGGGTTTGCAAGAACGATCAAATCCGCGTTGTTTTCTCCAGCCGAAATATCAACCGTGATCAGTTGGATACTCTGGTTTACTTGAGGAGCTGCAAGTCCTACTCCTGGAGCGGAATGCATAGTTTTGACCATCCTTTGCGCAAGATCGTACACACGTTGGTCGAGATTTTGAATTTTATCAGCTTTCCGGTTGAGCACAGGATTACCGATGGTTACGATTTCCAGGATAGTCCCCTCATTGTCTTCCATTGTTCTAATATTGTATTTTAGAAGAAATTCTCTATTAGGTAAAGATTAATTATGGGGATGTCCCCTAAAGATTTTTAAACGTGATAAATTTGTTTTTTTCTAGATTTTGGAAGAAGGTCCCGAGGCGCTCATACAGGGGATCCACTTTGTCACCGAATTTTTCTCTCAGTTTTCCGCTGATCTCTTCAACCGTTTTCCTGCCATCACACAGGCTCCATATGAAGGAACCGATATCGTCCAGTTTGATCTTGTAGTGCGGGCTTTTAAAACGAGGAAGGATATGCTTGACCATCCATGGATGTCGGTATTTTGGCTTGAGAAGAACATAAAGTCCATCTTCTGTTTTTTTTGACAGTATGTTTTGATCAGGGATCAACTTGAGAAGGTTGACTGGGGAAGACTCAACCCTTTGTTTTTTCACGACTGACAGATTTTAGCTTATGTATTATTGAGATCAAACTTCTTTTGTTTCACTTTCCTGCCCATATTCTCCAGAAGCAATGAATTTTTTGTATGGGAAATAAATCATGATGAAGCCGAGGGTGAAGAAGATCACCAATCCAAACCAGGGATTATCCAAGGATCCAGGCATACTGATATTCAATCCCTTTATGGCTGCTGTGGTGATTCCCAGTAGAGCCTGTCCGGCGATCAACCCGGAAGCGATCAATAGGCCGATGTTTTCCACGATTTCTTTCCCTTTTCCTGTGGGATTTTTATTTTCTACCCTCCTATCCAGGAAATGCTTGAGAACACCACCGAAGAATATGCAAGCTGTGGCTCGGAAGGGAAGGTACATTCCCACAGCGATAAGCATTGGTGATGGAGATCCGATAAGAATAAGGACGATCGCAAGAAGCATCCCTGCAATCACCAGGGGCCAGGCCATTTCTCCCCCCACGATTCCCTTGGCCATGGTTGCCATCAATCCGGCTTGCGGAGCTGGGAGATCATTGCTTCCGATTCCCATGGTATTGTGCAAGAGCTGTAAGGAGAAGGTGAGAGTTAAGCCGGCAGCCACCACACCGATGATTCCTCCTATCTGCATACGCCAAGGTGTACCGCCGAGTATATGCCCCACTTTCCAGTCTTGGATCATATCTCCTGCTACGCCAGCTATACAGCAGACAACCGCCGCTACACCTAAAACAGCAGCGATTCCTTCGTTCCCTCTCTGTCCCATCAGAACCATCATCAATGCAGCGATCAGAAGGGTTGTCAGTGTTAGACCAGAAATCGGATTGGAAGAGGAGCCGATTATGCCGACGAGATAACCAGCCACTGCAGCGAAAAGCAGCCCCATGATGACCATGACAATGGCTGAAACCAGGGCGGATCCGATATTGTGCGTGAAGATGTGATAAAGAACAACCATCGGGATAATCAGAGCCAAGATGGAAATGATAATTGTCGAGAAAGAAAGATCTTTATCCGTCCGGAGAGTATCGACATCGCCACCGCTTCGAGCTTTTTTAACGTCGGTAATCGAGCGGCCGATCCCCGTGATAAGGCTTTTCCTCATCTTGAACAGCGTGTAAAATGCCCCGACAAGCATGGCCCCGACGGCGATGGGTTTGATCAGGGAATTGTAGGCAGAAGCGGCCATATCTGTCCAAGTCCAATCGGGATTAAGCGCTGTAACCTGAGCCACAATGTCTCCCAGGTTATCTCCGTATATAAAAAGCATGAAGGGCATCAGGAAGAGCCAGCCAA
>DAOVBT010000097.1 GCA_030670375.1 Candidatus Aminicenantota bacterium
GTCATAAATGTTGTCGAAAGATTGCTTGAAGGAGGATTGTAGAGATTCTATCTGTGCAGAATCGACATAAATGTCTGCCCAAGCCTCCCTTGGAATAGCGTTTCGCTTGTTGCCCCCTTCGATGCTTGCCAAAGCAAAGGAAGACTTTTTATCTGCCTGCCAGAGCATACGAGCCAGCAGTTTTATCGCATTTCCCCGGCCTTGATCGATGTCTAATCCCGAATGTCCGCCTCTGAGACCAAAAAGTTTAAGGCGATATGGCTCTCCGCCTGTTTCCTCTTTTCGGTTCAAGGGAAGAAGGATTTCCGAATCTGCACCGCCTGCGCAACCGATGGTGAATGATCCTTCATCTTCGCTGTCCAGGTTGAGGAGGATTTTTCCCTGGAGGAAATCCGGGCTGATCTTTGTCGCACCCGTGAGCCCGGTCTCCTCATCCACTGTAAACAGAAATTCAAGAGGTCCATGAACCAGGGCATCATCTTCCATCAGTGCCAGGGCAGCCGCCACTCCGATTCCATTGTCGGATCCGAGGGTCGTTCCCTTCGCCGAGATCCAATCTCCTTTTTTTTCGGTATGGATGGGGTCCTTGCTAAAATCATGCTCCACGTCAGAATTTTTTTCACAGACCATATCGATGTGTCCCTGCAGGATAACTCCCGGCGCGTTTTCCTTGCCAGAAGATGCCTTTTTGGATACAACAACATTTCCGACATCATCCCGTTTCCACTCCAGGTCGAATTTTTTAGCCTGGGATATGATATAATCCCCCAGCGCTGTTTCACTGCCAGAGCAGTGAGGGATTTTCAATATCTGTTCGAAGTGTTTCCAAATAAGAGCAGGTTTGAGTTCTTCATAAATAAGAGCCATAGCTTTTCCTCCATTAAAGGGCAATATTAAAAATGAATATTTAGAATGACACAAATTCCGATCGGATTCAAGATTAATCGCATAAAAAAAGTTTTGACTTGATCCCCTTGATTTTCTTACAATTCTTTTGCCTTCAGATGGAAGACGTATTGGTTCGATCATTCAGGGAAAAATTCGGTTCTCCTCCCGAAGTCTATTCTTCCGCTCCCGGCCGGATAAACATAATCGGTGAACACACCGATTATAATTTGGGGTATGTATTACCATCCGCGATCCATTTGCACGTTGCATTTCTTGCATCGCAAAGAACGGATGGGATCGTCCGCATTTGGGCTGAAAGCTTTGAACAAGAGAAAAGCTTTTCACTCCAAAAAGATGTTGAGGCGAAACAAGGAGGCTGGATCGACTATGTCAAAGGGATTTTTTGGGTGCTTTCTCAAAAGGGTGCCTCCCTTCGAGGAATCAATGCCTATGTCTGGGGTAATATTCCTCTGGAATCGGGATTGAGCTCTTCAGCAGCCTTTGAGGTGAGCATCGTCAAAGCCCTCGATACGCTATTCAGGCTAGGACTTTCTCCTCTGGAAATGGCAAAGCTGGCCCAAGCAGCGGAGAATGATTATGTGGGTGTGAAGTGTGGCCTGATGGATCAATTCATTTCTGTATTCGGGAAAAAGGATAAGGCTGTTTTCCTGGATTGTGAGACTCTCGCATATGAGTATATTCCGCTGCGTTTAAAGAGGGAGGGGTTAGGAATTCTTGTCTACGATACCAGGGTGCCTCGAGATTTAGCCTCCTCTGCATACAACAAGCGGCGTGCCGAGGCTACGGGAGCGCTGGAAAAACTGCGTGAATCAGGAGTCCAAACCTATAAAGATGTCACCCTTTCATTGCTTGACGAAAAGAAAGATGAACTGGGAGAAACATTTTACAAAAGAGCCAGACATGTTGTAACAGAGAATGCAAGGGTCAAGAAGGCTGTTAGGGCTCTCCGAGATGATGATTTTCATGAAGTGGGACGGCTGCTATTCCAGTCCCATGAAAGCCTTAGAGATGATTATCAGGTTTCCTGTCCAGAGCTTGATCTTCTGTATGAATGCGGGAAACGATCCCATTCTTGTCTCGGTGCCAGGCTGACGGGTGCAGGGTTTGGCGGTTCTGGGATTGCCTTGATCCAAAAAAAAGACCTCCCTTCTTTCAAAAAGCTGGTATCTGATGAAGCCCAGAGAAGGGGCTTTGTGACACCCTCCTGTTATGAGGTCGAAATCGGGGAAGGCACGCGGATTCATATCAAATGAGAAGATTGACATACCTCCTTTTATTTAATAGAAATAAAGTCGGTCACATGAACACAAAACATATCCGCATCCTTTTTCTAGCCATAGTATGTTTTATCATGGGAGCAGGAATATCTTCATGCTTTCAACGAAAACAGACCACCCCAATCAAATTGATGACCAGCATTTTTCCGCTGAAAGAATTCGCGCATGCTGTTGCAGGAGATTGGGGTGAAGTGGAACTCCTCCTGCCACCAGGAGCTGAGATTCACGCCTGGCATCCCAAGCCCAGTGATTTGGTGAAACTTTCTTCCGCCGATGTGTTTGTCTACATAGGAGCCGAGCTAGAGCCATGGGTCGATGATATTCTTCGGAGTGTTAAAAATCCCAATCTCCATGTGATTGAGGCAAGCAGGGGATTATCATTGATCGGCAATTCTTCGGGCGAACACAAGCATGGCGTACGTGACCCGCATATTTGGCTAGATTTCGCAAATGATAAAAAGATCATCGACCGGATCGCAGAGGTTCTTTCCCAAATTGATCCCGACAAGCGGGCAATTTTCCAGGAGAATGCCGACATCTACAAACAGAAACTCGATGCGATGGATGAAAGGTACCGGAAAGGACTTGATCGATGTGGTCAAAAAACCATCGTTTTAGCAGGGCATGCAGCCTTTGGGTATTTGGCCCGACGGTACAATCTGTCTCAGATATCCCTTTATGGCTTAAGCCCGGATTCCAAACCGACTCCTCGCCAGCTTATAGATGTTATAAATTTTGTCAAAGACAGGGAGATAGGGGCCATCTTTTTTGAAATCAATGTCAGCAGTAAACTGGCCCGAGTTATCGCTGAAGAGACTGGTGCAAAAACACTGGTTTTAAATCCAGGCGCCAGTCTTCCCAGGAGACAGGATAATTCTGGCATCACATTTTTGAGTATCATGGAAAAAAATCTGGAGAGTTTAAAAAATGGACTCCGTTGCCGCTGAGCAAAAGCTTCTGATAGAGATCCAAAATGTGTGCTACGATTATGGTTACGGGGATGTCCTCAAAGATGTGAGTTTCCCGATCAATTCCCATGATTTTTTGGCTATCATCGGTCCAAACGGTTCAGGAAAAACAACCCTTTTGAAGATCATACTTGGCCTTCTGAAGCCACGGTTGGGAGAGGTCACAATCATGGGGAAAACGGTAGAAGAGTTTGCAGATTGGAAAAAAATCGGGTATGTTCCACAAAAGGCAACCCACATCGATTCCCTTTTTCCGGTTTCTGTGAAAGAAGTTGTTGCCATGGGAATCCAGTCATCACGGCGATTCCCGCGCCGCACGAGGGGAGAGGATATTTGTTGTATTTCCAGAGCTTTGCAACAGGTTGGGATGGGGGAGTATAAAAACCGGAGGATCGGAAACCTGTCGGCAGGTCAACAGCAACGCGTGTTCATAGCCCGGGCCCTTGCCAATCACCCGAAGATATTGATGCTGGATGAACCAACGACCGGAGTGGATGCCAAAACTCAGGAGCATTTTTATGATATGCTTCAAAGGCTCAATCGGGAGAAAGAAATCACCATCGTTTTGATTACCCATGAAGTGGGGATCATAAACAAGCATGTGGAACAGGTGGCCTGTCTCAATCAAACCCTGGTCTATCATGGAAGCCATGACGAGTTTTGCCGTTCAGATGAATTCAAAAGAATGTTGGCGGATGGCCATCATCTGGTATCGCATCATCACTGAGTATATATTTGCCTTTCCTATCTGGGATGTTAAGATGGAAATGAGTTAACGGAAATGGAAGTTTTTTTTCTTTACGGTTTTTTTCAAAGGGCCTTTTTGGCGGGAGTCTTCATTGCTATAGCTTGCGCACTTCTGGGCATTTTTCTGATTTTGAGACGGGACGCTATGATCGGGCATGGTTTGGCTCATGTCACTTTTGCCGGTGTTGCCCTGGGCCTATATTTGAACGTGATGCCTTTGGCTGTTGCGCTTTTCGTGGCAGTCGTCGCATCATGGATCATCATGAAACTCAAAGTGAAGGCTGGGCTTCATGGTGACACCGCCATCGCCATTTTTTCCAGCGTTGGGTTTGCCTTGGGTATCCTGTTGGTAACCCTTTCCCAAAGCTTCAATGTGGATTTGTTCTCTTATCTTTTTGGTGAAATATTAGCCATCGAAACTTCTGAAGTCGTGTTCTCCATCGTTCTGGCCTTTGTCGTGGTTTTGTTGGTCGTGGTGAATTACCATAAATTCATGTACATGACCTTTGATAGAGAATCGGCCAAAGCTTCGGGTATCAAAGTCGACCGGCTCGACGGCCTTCTGACGGTGCTGACGGCTGTCACTGTGGTTTTGGGGATGAAAGTGGTCGGGATCCTTTTGGTCTCAGCCCTTGTGGTCATTCCTGCCGCGGCCGGTCTTCAGGTCGCCTCTAATTTCAAGCAGGCTATTGTTCTTTCCACTTTCATTTCTATTACATCCATTGTTATAGGGCTCGTGCTGGCTTTTCTTTTGGATTTGCCAGCTTCTGGCAGTATCGTCCTTCTTTCTTTCTTGGCATTTGGGATCCTGTTTGTGTTCAGACGCTCCCGAAGGTAAAGGAAAGCCATTACTGCCTGGTCATCCTTTCGAATGTCCCTTGAAATATCGAGTATGCTCGTTCCCCGTATAAACACAGAATGATCTCCTCAGGATGTTTATTTTCCCTAAGGAAATCCATGGTTACTTTCATCATGATCTCGGCGCATCTTTTGATCGGGAAATGAAAAATACCTGTGCTTATAGCCGGGAAAGCGAGGCTCTTGATTTTCTTTTTTTGGGCAATCTTGAGACTGTTCAATGTCGCATTTGCCAACTTGATATCTTCATCACCCTCTCCGTAGACGGGCCCGACCGCATGAATCACGTAATCGGCATTGAGGTTTCCTGCACCTGTCATGACAGCTTCCCCCACTTCTATCGGGCCGATGGCATTGCATTCTTCCTGAATCGAGGGTCCCCCAAAATTACGGATAACGCCGGCCACCCCTCCACCTAGTATCAGTGATTTGTTGGCGGCATTGACGATGGCATCGACATAAAGAGCAACGATGTTGCCCTCTACAAGTTTCAGTTTTCTCCCTTCAATCATCCATTCAGACATTCTTCCCCTCAAAGGCAAATTGTTGAAGAAAAGGCATTATAGACAAAACCCGTGTCACTTGTCCAGCCAGTTTAAAACTTCATCGAACACATCCCTAAAATTTTCTCGCGTTAGAGAAAGAAGCCTGACATCAGGTCTTTTTTTGATACCATCGGCAAAGGCATTCGGGCGTTCCATGATGGTGGCCAAAACCTTTTGAGGCGAATTCAGGGCATCGATCAGGGTGGTTCGAAATTTTTCTGAAAAAAGCTCCATCTTCCCGATCTCGTCAACGATAATGATGTTTTTTGTGCCCCTAGCCTGGAGAATGGCTTGACATCCCAGCTCCTCCAATACGTCTATGTTTACACCGTATCGGCCGACACAGTAAGGGGAGGGGAGTCCCTTCTGAGATAAAAGTCCTTTCCTCCCTTCCGGCACTGTTATGATATGGAAGCCGATCCGTTTCCCTTCTTTCCTAAACTCTTCTGTGAAAAAACCATTTGCTTTTTTGCCTATGGAGCCAACTTTAAGTATTTTATTAATCAGAGTTGTTTTTCCCGAACGGGGAAGACCGGTAATCAGCAGATTGGTCACTGCTGGCGAGTCTATTGTAACTCCTCTTCCACGATCCTTCTGATTTCGTTGCAGATCTTTATCGCTTCGTTTTTCAAGGCGTTAGCTTTGGTTTTGATCTCGGATGTGAATTTTTCATCCTGGATATCGGGCAGATTGATGATTATGTTGTAGTAGGCCCCCTCTGCAGCCGTTTGGGCTGTCAATCCCGCAACTCCTGCATCGCTGATGGAGTTTTTATTCCCATGTATGGCGATATCTTTGGCCAATTCTAACGCCTTTATGCTTTTTTCCAACACATCAAAAGGCACGAGAGTCGCCTCTTTGGTCGCTTCCTCAATAGCTGCATCCCTTTCTTTTTTTTGTTCTTCTGTCTTTTTTTTCATTCGAAACGTGTCCATCACCTTGTTGAATGCCACAGTGTCGAGGTCCACCGCTCTCAGGAATTCATCCTTGAGATCTTGGGCTGCCATGGCTAGTTCTACGACTTTCCCCTGGACACTTTCATACTCTTTTTTTCCCACTGTGAGGTTGGATACCATAGATGTGAGGGCCGAGGAGAGAGCCCCGCACAATGCGGCTGTGCTTCCTCCTCCGGGTGCAGGGGAATCCATGGACAACTCATTGGCAAATTGACGGAGATTTTTGTCGATCAAAGGATCTTCCACCTCTTGGAACTGATATTCGATGATCTTTTTTTTCGGGTCAAACGGGGAGACATCCTCCAGGCCCAAAGATTTCACGGCGATATCTATCAGTTCTTCTTCTGGAACACCCGGACTCTTGCCCTGCTTTTTCAGGTAGTGCCGACCCGCCATGAGCATGGCCTCTTTGGGAATCAATCCTACCAGTTCGCTTCCCGTCACTCGAAGGCCGATGGCTTCGGCCTCTTTTATGGCTTCGTCGAACACCAGGTGGGGGGGAGAAATTTTGTAATTGTTAAAATTGATGGATATCTGGGCAATACCGTAGTCTTCGATAAACCAACCCACCGCTTTGACCGCCTTGAATTTCCCGGGAATTGTTATGGATTTTCCGCTCTCATCCCGTATGATCTTCCCTTCTTTGTCTCTTTTGGCTCTTCCTTTTTCCCGAAGATTGAAGGCGATATGTCGGGCGAGCGACCGGTCTCGCGTGTTTAAATTGAAGTTGTAGGCGATCAGAAATTCTCGAGCACCGATATTTGTTGCTCCTGTCCTGGCGTTAAATATGGGTTTTCCGTAATCTGGTGCCCACTCGGGATTCTTCATCCTTTCCGCCAATCCCTCATATTCGCCGACCCGGATATTTGCCAGATTTTTTCTC
>DAOVBT010000247.1 GCA_030670375.1 Candidatus Aminicenantota bacterium
CCCCCAAAAAACCGTGAAAAATCAAATGAGCATCAAGAAATATATCTATTCCCCCGCGAAGTTGAATCGAAGGACATTTTTAAAGGCAGCGGGTGTAACCTCTACCGCGGCGTTATTCAGCTCCTGCATGTCCAAAGAAGCTCGGGAGGCCTTCCTGCAGAAAGATTTCCGTTCTTTGTCAAAGGATGAGATTGCCGAAGTCCTCAAACGGTTGGAAGCACAATATGCCCAAAAATATGGAAAGCCCTTTTCCGTCTCGGCCAAAGAACCGATCCCGGAGACATTCTTCGGCTACGCCCTCGATATCTCCCGATGTATCGGGTGCCGCAAATGTGTTTACGCTTGTGTGGAGGAGAACAATCAATCCCGTGATCCTCAAATCCACTACATCCAGGTCCTCGAAATGGAAAAAGAGAAGGGCATCGATTTTATGCACGCCGACATGTATTACGATCACGAAGAGGTGCCTCATGAAGGGCATTTTTATCTTCCTGTAGCCTGTCAACAGTGTAAAAATCCCCCCTGTGTCAAGAGTTGTCCGATCGGTGCGACCTGGACCGAACCGGACGGCATCGTCGTCGTGGATTACGACTGGTGTATCGGCTGCCGCACTTGCATGGCTGCTTGCCCTTATGGCGCCAGACAATTCAATTGGGGAAAGCCCCATTTGCCGGCAGAAGACGCCAATCCCGGCACCCATTTTCTCGGTAATCGGCCACGCGATAAAGGTGTCGTAGAGAAGTGCACTTTTTGTATTCAGCGGGTTCGTGAGGGCCGTTATCCGGCATGTGTGGAGGCCTGTCCGGTCGGAGCAAGAAAATTCGGGAATCTTTTGGATGAGGGCAGTGAAATCCGTTACATTCTCGAGAACAAGAGAGTTTTGATCCTGAAGGAAGAGCTCAACACACAGCCAAAATTCTACTATTTTTATGGAACATGATGGCAAATATGGAGTGACAGTTTGAATTTTATCCGCTTTATAAAAGAAAGTTTTCAAATCGTGATCCGTGGGAGCAAGCGGTACTATCTCTGGCTGGCATTTCTTTTCATACTGATTGTTTGGGGGAGCACCGGGTATATCGCGCAGCTCAAACAAGGACTTCTGGTCACCAATATGAGAGATCCCACTTCCTGGGCTTTTTATATCGGAAATTTCACGTTTCTTGTCGGTGTGGCGGCAGCCGCCATTATGCTTGTCATACCCGCTTATATCTATAACTGGAAGCCGCTCAAAGAAGTTGTCATTTTCGGAGAGCTGCTGGCCATCAGCGCCGTCATTATGTGTATGCTTTTCGTTATCGTGGATATCGGGAATCCTCTGCGTTTGTGGCACATGATTCCTCTGATAGGAAGGCTGAATGTGCCGTCATCCCTCCTGTCCTGGGATTCTGTTGTTTTAAGCCTCTATTTTTTCCTGAATCTTGGAGTTGTCAGTTATCTGCTCTACACTCTTTTCTACAAGCGAGAATACAACAAAAAAGTTTTAAATCCCCTGATTTTGTTATCCATTCCTCTGGCCATAAGTATTCACACCGTTACAGCCTTTCTTTACAACGGGTTTGCCGGCCGACCATACTGGAACAACGCCTTGTTGGCCCCCAAATTTCTGGCATCGGCGTTCTGCTCCGGTCCCGCCGTTTTGATCATCCTATTCCAGATCTTGAAAAAAACCACAACTTTCGAGATCAAACAGGAAGCTATCTGGAAGATCGCCGAGCTTATGGCCTATGCCATGTTCATCAACCTTTTTTTCTTCGGCGCCGAAGTGTTCAAAGAAATATATTCCAACACCGAACACCTGGTCCATCTGAAATATCTTTTCATTGGAGTCGGGGAAAACCGCGACATCGTGTTCTACGGCTGGGCATCTCTCATCATAAGCGTCATCGCCTTTTTGCTCTTTTTGATTCCTAAAACCCGCAAAAATGTCATCACTTTGAATCTTGGCGCTATATTGATTTGGTTCGGTGTCTATATCGAAAAAGGGATCGCTCTCCTTACTCCCGGATTCACTCCGGACACCTTGGGTCAGATCTACATATACAGACCCTCGATGGCAGAACTCAAGATTTCGGCAGCCATTTTTGCCATCGGCTTTTTGATTTTCACACTGATGACTAAGATCGCCATCGCCATCGTTTTTGAAGATTTCAGCATCGAATCCCTGAGAAGGAAAAAGCGGTAATCAGGTTTAAGGCTTTTCACCATAAGCCACGAACAAACTGACGCTTGCCTTTTTACCGCCTTCATCCGAATCTCCGCAGCAATTTTCCTCCACACAATCTACTTTGACATTTTTCAGCCCCCCCTCTTTGAACCACCGCTCGATATCTTCCCTTTTGAATCCCAGCCAGCGGTCGTGCTGTTCTTTTCTCAGGAACTCGAACTCATGCTCATCTATATCTATAATGACGACTTTTCCTCCAGGCTTTAATACTCTTGCCATCTCGTCAATAGCCACTTGCGGTAAGTCAACCAGTCCCTGCTCCGAGATCTGCCGGCAATTGTGACGGTTAAGCGAAATTTGGACAGATGAAAGCATTTCTTAAGCTACAGATTATTTGTATAAAAAAGCGGATTAAAAAGCTGATTGAGATGGACTGATTGTAATAGCGAATACCTAAAAAAAAGATTTTTTTGAAACACTTTCGATTTTTGCCATTTCTTCTGGGGTGAAGTGGCTTTCGGAAATAGGTCCTGGTTCCCAGCTCTGTTCAAATATACTGGGTTGAGGCAACTCGACGGGAATGGCCATAACTTCCTTACCATCCTGAGTTTTTTCGGTCCTGCCTCCAGCCTGTATAACAGACTGTCTGGCGAGTTTTTCACACACTTCGACAAGTAGAGGGAAATTATAAGATGTATGGCTGAATTTTTCTTCCGGATTCAGCTCCGATTTAAACCTGGGGGGAAGCATTGAAAAACCGAGAGATGTGAACAGTATGCCCGCCGCATTAGAAGGATTGCAGTCGGAATCCTGTCCACAGCGTGTGGAAATGATAATTGTTTTATCGGGATCACCACCGCCGTACAAAAGCCCCATCACTATGAAAGCGCCGTTTATTTTGGCATCGATGTTGAACTTATCTTTCCTGCACGAGAAACGACGATAATCAGCATTCAGATGGTATTTCTCATTGATAAGATTCCAGGTCTTCTGCCAGTCATCTGGGTGCTGTTTCCACCAGTTCAGAACATCCCGAATGCATTCCGCATACTGGCTTTGAGAGGGAATGCAGCAGAGTCCAGCTCTTACGACTTTCTCCATGTCTGTTTCAAAGAACGCTTCGGCGTACATGCCCCCTACAAATTGTCCTCCATAAAGTCCATCCCCGTAGTTCATCAGCCGGCCGAAGGTTTCGCCGAGCATGATGGCTGAGTTTGGCAGACCGGGAGAGATTAATCCTGAAAAATCCGCTTCGATTTGATAGTCGATGTCGTCGGCGTGCTTGTTAAAATGGGGATGGCCGGAATCCGGAGGAGCAATTCCCTGACGCAAATTCGTACGTCCTGCCCGGTTGGCATGCCAGAGGCGGTAGCGGCTGTTTGCAAAATCGATGCCTGCTTGTCTTGAAGATGTGTCCAATCCATAGAGTTCAAGAGTCCGCAGGAATGTCATCTCGACATAGATGTCGTCCTGGTTAAATTGATTGACCAGTGAGGGCTTCCAAACAGGCATCCGGCCTTCGGGTATGATGATGCCCTGAAATCTAAACTCCGTAGGGCCTCCCCAGCCCACGCCTACCATCTGTCCGACCCAGCCGCCTTTCATTTTGTCGATGTACTCGTTTAAGGGAAGACGTCTGAATGATTTTTGGTCTGTTGTTGTACTGCACCCTGTTAAGAGGAGCAGCATTACGATGCCTATAAAATAATATCTTTTTGTCATTGTATCACCTCTCGTCTTGATATTGTGGATTCCGTTTCAAGAACTCTTTGATCTCTTTCCTTAACGGTGCGGAAGGCTGTGCTCCTAATTTTGTCACAGACAGTGCAGCTGCAGCATTCGCAAAGCGTACGGCATCGAGCAGCGGCATCTTATCAGAAAGGGATACAGCCAAAGCGCCGTTGAAGACATCACCTGCCGCAGTGCTGTCGACCGAGGTGATTTCAAAACCGGTAATCATTTCTCGTATCTTATCTGTTGCAATAAAAGTGCCTCGGAAGCCCAATGTGATCAACACCGTATTAACCCCTTTTGCCAAAAGATAACCTGCCGCCTTGTCTGCACTTTTTTCATCTTCGACATGTATCCCTGTAAGCAGTTCGGTTTCTGATTCGTTTGGGGTTAGAATGGATATGTGTTTAAGCAAATCATCATCTAACGGTTGAGCGGGGGCGGGATCGAGAACAACCATAATCCCATTATCAGAAGCCAGTT
>DAOVBT010000023.1 GCA_030670375.1 Candidatus Aminicenantota bacterium
TTATACAGGAGTTATCCGGGTATGATAAATCCTTCAAACCCACAGAAGAAGCCATCGGTGAATTGGCTATTATTATCGATGATCTTACAGATTCACTTCTCAAATTTAAGGAAAAACAAACGGCCGCACCCGACAAGTTGGAAAAACTGGAAGGTCGCTTAAGTCAAATAGAAGGCTTGAAGAGGAAATATGGCAACTCCATTCTGGAGATCCTCAGCTATCTGGAAAGATCCAAACAAGAATTTGAAGACCTCAGTCGTAGTCATGAAACAATGGCTGATTTGGAAAAAGAAATCACAGACAAATTTTCCGAATATCGGTCTCTGACAAAAAAACTTGCAGAGAAAAGAACCAAAAGCGCCCTTATCCTTGAAAAAGCCGTTGAAAAAGAAATAAGTCTTCTAGGAATGAAAAGAGCTCGATTTAATATCGATATCAAATCATCTTTGCCGGAACCGGAAAACATAGAAAAAATAAAAGACAGCGGGACAGAAGACGTGGAATTTCTGATTAGCCCCAATCCTGGAGAGGAATTGAGGCCTTTGCGAAAAATCGCCTCCGGAGGAGAGCTCTCTCGTATCATGCTTGCACTGAAATCGATCGGGAAAGAAACGGAAAGCTTGAAGACGCTCATATTCGACGAAATCGATGCCGGAATCGGTGGAAAGACAGCCGAATTCGTCGCTCAAAAACTGAAAAATCTGGCCGACCATCATCAAGTGATCTGCATCACACATTTGCCCCAAATCGCATCCTTCGCAACCCATCATTTCAGAATCGATAAATATGTTAAAAAAAACAGAACTTTTACGACAGTGAAGGAGCTATCTTTTGAGGAACGAGTTCAAGAAATAGCGAAACTCTTAACCGGAAGTCGCGTTACCGAAACGGCCCTCAAAAACGCAAAAGAAATGCTTGTTCATAACCTCAATATCGAATACTCATAACAAGATTGGCCGTCAAACCAATGCCAACCTGCCCCAAGGAAGCATCCCAACTATAAGGTATATAAAAATTTGAAAAAATGGTACTCTAGAAACTGATTTTGTTGTCATTAGCAGCAATGTCAGGATAAGTTCTTGACACTGCTGAATTTAAAAAAACTGATATAAACTCATGAAATTTTTTATCCACACTTTCGGTTGCCAGATGAACACAAGCGATTCAGAGCACATAGCCGGTATGTTATTGGCATCAGGTATGACAGCCGTCCCTACCCCAGAAGAGAGCGATTTGATTATCGTTAACACCTGCGCGGTAAGAGAAAAATCCGAAGAAAAACTCTATTCTTTGCTTGGCCGGTTGGAATCCCTTAAAAAGAAAAAGGGAACGATAATCGGAGTTGTCGGTTGTGTCGCTCAGCTCCACAGGTCCAAGTTATGGGATAAAAAACCTTCTCTGGACTTCATCATAGGGCCGGATAACTACGGGAAAATCCCACAGATAATTTCCACCCAATCCAGCGAAAAAGTCCTTTTCACAAACTGGAGCCCTGAATGGCATGACCAGCCTGTCCAGCAAATCAGCCGAAACAGCAAAGTGAGCGCCTACATCACTATAATGGAGGGATGCAACAATTTCTGTTCCTACTGCGTTGTGCCTTTCACGAGAGGGAGAGAGAAGTTCAGGCCGATCCCAGGTATTCTGGAAGAGGCTGAAGAGCTGGCGTCCAAAGGCTACAAAGAGATTCAGCTTTTGGGACAGAATGTCAATTCTTACATCGATCCAGAATCGGGCAAAAAATTTGCAGCTTTATTAGAAAAAATCAACAATATCGCCAACATCGAGTGGATCAGATTTATCACATCTCATCCCAAAAATTTTACAGATGAAATATCTTATGCCATGAAAAAAGCGAATAAAGTCTGCCATCAACTTCATCTGCCGATACAATCCGGATCCACATCAGTACTTCAGAGGATGAACAGAGGATATTCGAGAGAAGACTATCTCGAAAAGATCGATCTTCTCCGTAAACTGATGCCGGATATTCATCTAAGCACGGATATAATCGTCGGATTTCCGGGTGAAACCCAGGTTGAATTCCAGGAGACATTGAGTCTTCTCCAAAACGTCCGGTACACCAACATTTTTTCCTTCCGGTACTCCCCCCGCCCTCAAACCGCGGCTGCTAAAAAAGAGGATAACATAGCTTTTGAAGAGAAAAAAAACCGCTTAATTCAAGTTCAAGCCCTCCAGAAAAAGATCCAACTGGAAAAAAACAAATCCTTGATAGGCCAGACTCAAAAAATCCTTTGCACCGGAATCAGCAAAAAAGATCCTCATGTCTATGCGGGTCGAAACGCCGGTTATCAGGTCGTTAATTTCAACTCTCCCAACGACGTTCGCGGCCAATTTATCAGGGTCAAAATATTTTCCAGCGGGCCCTACAGTTTATTCGGAAAAGTGGTAGAGTTTTCTTCCCGGGATAATTGAAATTTGGCAAAAATTGTGCTATACATCGAAGGCTTAATCCCAGAACAAAGGTAAAAAAAATGTTGTTGCTCAATTTGATACCGTATTCGTTTATTATCGGATTTCTAGGACTCGTTTTTGCACTGGCCTTATACTTCTGGATCAAGAGGTATCCACAGGGAAACGATAGGATGGTGGAGATCTCGGAAGCTGTGCATTCAGGAGCCATGGTTTTCTTGAGACGCGAGTACACCTACATTTTTATTTTTGTGGCCGTTATGTTTGTCGTCCTATGGCGACTGTTTTCTGTGTACACAAGCTTGGCCTTCCTGACCGGAGCCAGTTGCTCCATGCTGGCTGGTTTTATCGGCCTGAAAGGTTCCACTCGCTCGGCAGTCCGTGCCACACAGGGCGCCATAGAAGGGGGAACACCAAAAGCCCTGACCATTGCCTTTCAGGGCGGGGCCATAATGGGGATTTCTGTGGCAGCCCTGGGTGTTGTGGGCATCGGCATCTTCTATTTTTTCACAAAGAACATGGAGATCATCAATGGATTTGCCCTGGGGGCCAGTTCTGTGGCCCTGTTCGCACGTGTCGGCGGAGGGATCTACACAAAAAGCGCTGACATTGGCGCAGACCTCGTGGGAAAAATCGAAGCCGGGATCCCGGAAGATGATCCTCGAAATCCTGGTGTGATCGCCGACAATGTCGGGGATAACGTCGGAGACACCGCGGGTATGGGCGCAGACCTGTTCGAGTCCTATGTCGGTTCGGTGATTGCATCTTTGGCCATCGGGGCAACGCTTCAGCCTTCCGTCAATCATATGTCTCTTCCGTTGCTGTTGATCGTGGTGGGTCTTGTGAGCTCCATCATAGGAGTATTTTCTATCAATTGGCTCAAAAACATAAGTCCTCAATCGGCCCTTAGAAATTCCTACTACATCAGCGGATTCATATTCATCGTGGGTGCCTATTTCTGCATAAAAGGTCTTCTGGGTTCTGTCGAAGGGCATATAAATATTTTCTGGTCTGTGTTGATCGGGATGGTTGCTGGTGTCTTGATAGGCTTGGAAAGTGAATATTTCACATCTGGGCCCCCCGTGAAAACCATTGCCCGGAGTGCCCAAACCGGCAGCGCGACCACATTGATCACCGGTTTAGCCGTCGGTTTCCAAAGCACAATCCTCCCCCTGATAACCATCGCAGCTGCCATTTTTGTATCCTTCAAGCTGTATAGCCTGTATGGTATTGCCATCTCAGCAGTAGGAATGCTGGCAACGATTGGCATCGTCATGTCTACCGATTCCTACGGTCCGATAGCAGATAATGCAGGAGGCATTGCGGAGATGACCAACGCGGGCGAAAATATCAGAAAAATCACGGATAAGCTCGATTCTTTGGGAAACACGACAGCAGCCATAGGGAAAGGCTTTGCCATAGGCTCGGCGGCACTCACTTCGTTGGCGCTATTTTCCGCTTACCAAGAAACCGTTAACAAATATCTTAAAGAAGCAGGGCAGGAATTGCTCAATATCAGCCTTACCGACGTAGGAACGGTTGTTGGATTGCTGCTGGGGGCTCTAATGCCGTTTATCATTGCCTCTTTGACCATGCAAGCTGTGGGACGAATAGGAAATAGAATGGTGATCGAAATTCGAAGGCAATTCAGGGAAATCAAGGGATTGATGGAGGGCAAAACAAAGCCGGATTCTGACCGATGCATCGATATTGTCACCAGAGGAGCCTTAACCGAAATGGTCCTCCCGGGAATTTTGGCTGTTATTGCTCCTCTTCTTGTCGGATTTCTGATGGGACCTGAGGCACTGGGTGGTTTTCTCGCGGGAGCGACAGCATGCGGCGTTCTTCTTGGTATTTTCATGGCCAATACTGGCGCTGCATGGGATAACGCAAAAAATGGATAGAAGAAGGCCATTTGGGAGGGAAAGGAACCGAAGTGCATGCCGCAGCTGTGGTTGGAGATACTGTTGGAGATCCGCTGAAAGACACCGCAGGCCCCTCGATGAATATTCTGATCAAGCTCATGGCCGTTGTGAGTCTTGTCTTTGCCCCATTGATTATGTAAGCCAGTTTGATATTCCTTTACATTTCCGATATAATTCCCACTCCTTATGATCCTGAAATAATCAGGCCTGAATTATTCATAACCAAAATGCTGATGATCAAAACAAAAAAATAGGGAAACTGAATATTTCAGGACAAAACGAGGCAGATTAGGATGAAAGTTAACGTGTGGAACTCGATTCTCCAACTCAGTAAGGAGAGGAGTGTCGAACCGATCGTCATCGTCAATGCCATCAAAGAATCTCTGAAGGTGGCATCTGCTCAATATTTTTCCCACAATGAAGATATTCATATCCATTTCACTCCGGAAAAAGGGCTTCTGCGGGTTTATGCCATCAAAAAAATCTGCGATAAGCCCCAGCATGAAGGCCAAGAGATATCCCTGCTAGCAGCTCGAAAAATTGATCCTACGGCAACGATCGGAAAGTACATTGAAATCGAACTTCCATCGGAAACTCTAGGTCGAATCGCGGCACAAGCAGCCAAACAAGTCATATTTCAAAAAGTGCGTGATGCAGAACAGGAAAAAATTTACAACACCTTCGCCCCTCGGATAGGAGATATTGTAACCGGCGTTTTACGAAGGATCGAACCGAATAAAAACATGATCGTCGAAGTTGATAAAACAGAAATCCTGTTCCCTCATAGAGAGAAGCTCCCCGATGAAGAATTCAAACGAGGGGATAGGATAAAGGCAGTCATCTTGCATGTCTATAAGGTAAATGAGGGTCCTCAAGTTACTGTTTCAAGAGTTTACACCCAATTTTTGAAAAAACTTTTGGAGACCGAAATTCCGGAAATCGCCAACGGAAACATAGAAATAAAAGATATTATCCGGCAGCCGGGTGAGAGAGCCAAAGTGGCCGTCCATACAGAAGAAAAAGATATCGATGCAATCGGAGCATGCATCGGAGTCAAGGGGAACAGAATCCTCGCCATAAGCAAAGAGTTGAACGGTGAAAAAATCGATGTAATCGAATGGTCGAATAATACTTTAGAATACGTAAAGGCCGCCTTGAGTCCTGCAAAAATAGAGAAAGTATTTATTCTCAACAAACCGGATAAGAAAATGCAGGCTATCGTTGCAAAGGATCAGCTCTCTTTAGCCATCGGAAAAAAAGGAATAAATGTCAGGCTTGCGTCTAAACTCGTAGGCTGGAAAATCGAAATCAAATAGGTTAAACATGGAAACGCAAAAAAAAGACAATCCCTCAAAAAAAAAGAAAAAAGATTCAACCAAGGCCATCCACATCTTGGATAACATGAGCTTAAAGGACATTGCCGAAAAAACAGGTTTGAGCTCGAAGGATATCATTGAAACATTGACAAAAAAAGGCTTTACTCTCGGAATCAACGACGCTGTCAATGAGTCCATCGCAAAAATCATATCCGAGAGCTTTAAGGTGGAACTGGAACTCCTGACCTATGAAGAAGACGTCCGAGAGCGGGCCATCAGCCAAAAAAAGGAACTCGTTACAAGGCCACCCGTCGTCACTATTTTGGGACATGTCGATCATGGTAAAACAACACTCCTGGATGCGATAAGGGAATCTAACATCGTCGGAAAAGAACACGGTGGCATTACCCAACACATCGGAGCCTACAGAGTTTTGCACGACAACAGGCCTATCACTTTCATCGATACACCCGGTCATGAAGCGTTCACTCAATTAAGAGCCAGAGGAGCCAATTTAACGGATATCGTCATTCTGGTGGTCGCGGCCGATGACGGAGTTATGCCTCAAACAAAAGAGGCCATCAACCATGCTAAGGCTGCCGGGGTTCCGATCATCGTGGCCATCAATAAGATCGACAAAAAAGATGTGGACATCGAAAAAGTGAAACAGCAGCTATCAAAAGAAGGGCTTTTGGTCGAGAGTTGGGGTGGAGATATCGTGAGTGTGGAAATTTCCGCCAAGGAAAAAACCCAACTGAATGAACTTCTTGAGATGTTACTCCTTCTTAGCGATATGATCGAGCTCAAAGCAAATCCAAGCATAGAAGCGCAAGGGATTATCCTCGAGGCGCGTTTGGATGCAACAAAGGGTCCTGTGGCAACAGTCATTATTCTCCATGGAACGCTCCAACAGGGAGAGTCTTTCATTTCTGGGAATATTTACGGAAAAGCAAGAGCCTTGTTCGATGAGAATGGAAAACCATTGAAAAGCGCGGGCCTCTCGGTTCCCGTTGAAGTCTTGGGTTTTACCGATGTTCCTTCTGCTGGAGATGTTTTCCAAGTTATCCCGGATCCTGAAAAAGCGAAAAAGATATCACGAATACGGAATTCCCAGATAGAAAAAAAGGAGGCACCCGAACCTGAACATCTCACTCTGGACCAACTATTCAAGAAATTCGAAGAAGGAAAAGTCAAAGAATTAGCGCTAATAATCAGAGCTGATGTCCAAGGATCCGTGGAAGTTTTGACAGATATCCTTCCATCCTTGAGCATAGAAGAGGTCAAAATAAGAATTGTCCATTCTGCCACGGGCAATATCACCGAAACAGATGTGCTTCTGGCTTCTGCCTCCAATGCCATTATTTTAGGTTTCAACACCAAGGTTACTCAAAAGATACTGGACCTGGCCAAGGAAGAAAACGTGGAAATCCGGAGCTACAACGTTATTTATCAATTGACAAAAGACGTAAAGGATGCTCTCAACGGCCTCCTGGAGCCCGTCCAAAAAGAAGTCTATTTGGGCCGGGCAGAGATAAAAAGAATTTTCCGCGTTCCCAAAGTAGGTTCTATCGCGGGATGCATGGTCATCGACGGCCAAATCACCAGGAATGCCCAGGTGAGAATCATTAGGGGTGAAGAGGTGGTCCATCAAGGAAAAATTTCCTCTCTGAAACACATCAAAGAAAAAGTGACAGAGATAAAAAAGGGTCACGAATGTGGGATCGGCATTGAATCATTCAAGGATATCCAAGAAGGTGATATCATCGAAGCATTCAAAACAGAATTGGAATCCCGAAAATAATACAAGACGCCAAATTTTCCGATGATTATCGGACTGTTGACTGTAGAAATTTACATCCCCTATTCCCATTCCTTGAAAGAAAAACGCAAAATGTTAAACAAAATCAAAGACAGACTGAAAAAAAAGTATAACATCGCCTTTGCCGAACTGGCATACCTGAACAAATGGCAACGGTCTAAAATCGGATTTGTGACATTGAACATACAGAAAAGCATGATTGAAAAAATATTCCAAAAAATCATACAAGAAATTGAAGAAAACATAGAGGGAGAAATTCTTCAAAAGGAAATATATTATTTCTAGACCAGGCATATCGGAGAAAACATGCAAGAAAGTCGAAGACAGAAAAGAGTTTCTAATTTGATAAAAGAAGAACTCAGTCGTCTTGTCATAGAGTCCTTCCAGGATTCCGCATCCGGACTAATAACGATCACGCACGTATTGATGAGCAAAGATCTCAAAAATGCTCATGTCTATTTTAGTGTCTTAGGTCATTCCCCAAAACAAGAGATTTTGGACCTTATCAATGAAAGAAAAGGCTATCTTAGAAAAACTATTGCCTCTAAAATAAAATTAAAGTATAATCCATTGCTAATTTTTTCTCTTGATGAAAGCTTTGAATACGAAGAAAGAATCCAAAAAGTCATGAAGACGCTGAACAAAAATGAAAAATGATCCCGTTGAACTAATCTGTAAAAAAATTATCCAAAGTCAACGAATCGTTATCACATCACATCTCAGGCCAGACGGGGACTCCATCTGCACCAGCCTTGCCCTCTATTTCATCGGAAAACACCTCGGGAAAGACATGGCCATTATCGACAAAGACAACACTCCTTTCCCTTTTAATCAATACCCAGACGTTGAAAACATTCAAATCGGGCAGATCGCTCCTCAAAAGTTCGATGCGATTATTCTGCTCGAATGTGCTAATGTCGGCCGTTCTGGCCAACTCAACATCGACAACTATTTCAAAATCAACATAGACCATCATTTCTCTAACGATTATTATGCGGACATCGATTGGGTCGATCCCCATGCTTCTGCCGTTTCGGAAATGGCTGTCAAGCTCTGCAAAAAATTAGATGTCCCAATAACTCCTGAAATTGCCAGCCATTTGTATTGCGGAATTGTTTCTGATACAGGATCTTTTCAATTTTCCAACACCAACGCTGAGGCCTTCAAAGCTTGTTCCGAGCTCGTCTCGCATGGAGCAAGTCCGATAAAAGTCTCGGAGCATCTGTTCAACAATAATCCTCCGGAAAAAATAAAGCTTCTTGGCTACGTCCTATCGACTTTACAAATGAACGAAACAGGAGATGTCGCAGTTATCACGATGTTCAAGGAACACCTCGACAAATTGAATCTCAAAGAAATCGAAACGGAAGATATCACGACTCTAACTCGATCCATCAAGGGTGTGAAGATGGTTTTATTTTTTAAACAGATGGCCGAAGAAACATTTCGTGTCAGTCTTCGGTCAAAAGGATCGGCCAATGCGGCTAAAATAGCTGAGTATTTTGGAGGAGGGGGACATCGCCATGCTGCTGGATTTACTGTCAAAGGAAAGCATGAGGAGCTGATTCAGGACATCCCAAAAAAGGTTCGCGAGCTCCTAACAAACAAGGAAATCTCCTAGTACTCCCCCCTAAATCGCATCATGGATGGCCTTATTCTTGTCTATAAGCCCAAAGGGATGACTTCTCATGATATTGTTATCCGCATCAGAAAAATTTTGGGTATAAAAAAAGTTGGGCACTTTGGCACTCTTGATCCCTTGGCAACAGGTCTATTGCTTGTCGCCGTGGGCAAAGCTACCAGGCTGTTCCCATTTTATTTGCACTCCGCCAAAACCTATAAAGGACGGATAAGACTGGGGATTGCCACCGACACCTATGATTCGGAGGGGAAACCTGTATCGAAAGAATCAAAAATGTATCCAGAAGAAAATTTTCTACTCGAAAATATGAAAACTTTTCAAGGAGAGATCGAGCAGATCCCCCCACCCTATTCAGCAAAAAAATATAAAGGTGAGGCCCTTTATAAGAGGGTTCGCAGCAGAAAAGAATACAAACTGAAATCGAATAAGGTAATCATTCATTATTTCAGGTTGAAAAACTATTGCCCCCCTCATATGGACTTCGATGTAAAATGCTCGTCTGGAACCTATATTCGATCCATTGCACACGATCTAGGACAAAAGTTAGGATGCGGAGCACACCTTAATCAGCTTGTGAGGACAGAGATAGGAGAGTACATAATAAGCAAATCCTATACATTGGAAAAAATCGAAAAAATGTTCTCTTTGGGCCAGGCTAGTCGATTTCTCCATCCGATAGAAGACCTTTTACCGCAACTGCCAAAAATCATCGTGAATGATAGCACGGCAAGTCTTGTTCGATCAGGCAGCTATTTTTGCCCAGATTCTGTGCCCGTTTCTTTTTCTGTCGATGAAGACGAAACCTTCCAATATACAAAAAGGCCGGACATTTATAGGATTTTTGATTCCCAGGGAAAACTCCTTGCTTTTGCCACAAAGAAGGCCGAGAACAACTCTCTGCATCCTTTCCTCGTTTTTGACTCGAAAAACACCTCTCTATAAAGTCCTGATTCCCCATTCCCTGAACGAGAATTTCGAACATGTCTGGGTTTATTCTTGAAATTTCATAAAAGGTAGTGTATTTTATTGGGGATATGAGACTAACCAAAAGTCAAATTGAGCACATGGCCTTTGTCATCGCGCGCAATCTGTTGAAACAAGAAAAAATAATCGCAGAAAAAAAGAATAACCTTATCGAAGGATTGGAAAATTTGATCTTAGAAGAGTTTCAAAATGAAGACAAGCTCGATCAAGAGGTAAGGGAAATTCTGAGTCAGCACATGGAAAAAATCCGGAAAGATAACATCGAGTACCAAACCATGTTTAGAATGATCAAGACAAAACTCGCAAAAGAAAGGAAGATAATCCTGTGAGCATACGGCTTTCGCGAGAAAAAATAAACCTTTTGGCCCGCCAGGTCCTCGATCATCTATTCGAGGATGAAGAAGTCGAATTTCTGGATGAACCCAATGAGATCAGACTGAATATCGTGCGGAGCATCGAAGATGAACTCAAGTTGTATGACTTGATTGACCAACGAGCTATAGAAAAAATCCAATCCCAAAAAAAGGCTATCAAAGAAGGAAGCCGGGAATGGGAAATTCTTTACCGGAAATATTATAACGAGGAAATATCCAAGCTCGGGAAATTCATCGAATAAAAAGGCCAGAAATTATTTCCTGGCCTTTTTAACCTAAATTATCCACACTAAGTGGCATCTAGAAGAGCTTCTGAATCAGAACAACAACCGGAATCCAAGAATGAGTTTGTGGTGTTTAGAGAAGGACCGACCTTCTCCAATAGGTCCATGCCCCTCGAAAAAGATAGAACCTATGGTCGTGTAATTGTTGAAGATGTTAACACCGACATTTCCGAGGAGAAAAACATCGGTTTGATCACGATCCTCTCTCACTTGCGTGTTGAATCCCAATCCGGCACCTAGGTATACAGGATCAAAGTGGTAGTTCAAGACTGCATTGAGCAACATGAAGGATTTCCAAGGCTCGTCTTTCATGGCTAAAGCTCCTCCTCCTTCCAAGAAAAGGCTGAAGTTTGAGGGAAGCATGAAGGCAACTCCCAATCGTCCGTGAATATAAGGACCATGGCTGCCTTTGGCCTGTGGAGATCCAACATCGGCTAAGACATATAGCTTTTTCTCCTTGACATTGATCTCAGCCCTGCACGGTTCCGACATGGCCCCAAAATCGTCAGTCACGACAACCGTGATCGTATAAACCCCTGATTCGTCGAAAATCATCTCCCAATTGAAGGGTTTATCTGTGGCGTGTGTATCCACAACATTTCCTGTTTCATCAGCAATTTCGAAGTTCGCCTTTACTACTTCCCCATCGGAATCGGCAGAACCTGTAGCATCAAAAGTGAACGGTTTTGTTAAATAATCCTCTTCTGGTGTGGCGGTGAGTTGGCAGGTGGGGGGATGATTGATATATGTCTTGGCATCACATGGGTTTGTGGAGGGTGCCCCTTTGACGTTGAAGGCCTTGGCTTTAAAAACATACTCGCCTGGTTTGTCGAACTTAGTTTGCCATTTGGGAGAATCAGGAGTAAGGGTCTTAGTCGTTATCTTTTTGCCTTCCGCGTTAAAAACTTCCACCTCCATGGATTTGGCATATTGCGAGACGCTCATATCCACAGATATCGGGTCATTGATATTGGCTTTCTCAGGTTCAACTTGAATGTCACAAACGGCATCGGGAATAATCTCTTCGACCTTTAAAAGAGAAATGTTACCACAGGGTTTGGGCATGACAATTTCATAGTGCATGTATCCCTTCACAACAGTGAAAGAAAAAACGGGGAGGGCTTCTTTTCCTGCCCATTCGAGGTCCTCGACAACTTTAACCTTGCCACGAGACCGGAAAAGCATCCACATAAACTTATCCCCTATGGCGATCTCTTTCTCTTTAAAGGCAGATTCCTTTATCTGATCCATAAAGGGAAAGAAGAGATCTCCGTAGCCGGCTAGATCAAAACCATATTTGATATCTGCTGCATATTTCTCCAACAGGGTTTTCATGACCTCTTCTGTCGGGACTTTCCCTTTGATCCTTACCAATGTGTACCTTCCGATCTGCTCCAACTTTTTGGTTTCTGCAAAAGTACTTAAAGTGAATAAGATAAGGATCCCCAAAGCGAGAAAGACTAATTTTTTGTTCTTCATCCCTGCCTCCTTTCGGCAATAGATTTAAAACCATAAATGATTAAATTATAATAAATTACAAATAATCCTATTTGTCAAGAAAAAAAGAGCATATGTGAGCATATTAACCTGGATTATTCACGACCTGAAAATAAGCATGTGATGCCCCTCAAGAAAATGTATTTGAGAGCTTAAATTGACGGCTTAGTTTTGAGTATGATAAGTTTATCTCAAAACGATG
>DAOVBT010000422.1 GCA_030670375.1 Candidatus Aminicenantota bacterium
TCTCGAGTGGGATATCTTTTCCGATGGTCGTGTTCGTCTTAATTTCAACGCCTAATTTTTTTATCCTGTTTATTTCGTATTCCAAAATGTCCTTGGGCAATCTGAATTCCGGAATGCCTATCGCAAGCATACCACCGGCGACCGGAAGACTTTCAAATATGGTGACTTTGTAACCTTCGAGGGCAAGGTAATAGGCACATGTCAGCCCTCCGGGTCCGGAGCCTACAACAGCAATATGTTCTTCCCTTTCCGGCTTTGGTTTCAGGTCCGGTTCGATACCGTGCTTCATTTCATAATCAGCAAGAAATCGTTTAAGAGATCTGATGGCTATCGGATCGTCCCATTCACCGGCTACACATTTTTCCTCGCAGGGAGTATCACAAACACGGCCGCAGATAAGGGGAAGAGGATTCTCTTTCAAGACAATTTTCACCGCTTCCTCGAATTTCCCCTGAGCAAGATACCCGATATAACTTGGGACATCTTGTGAAATCGGGCAGGAGTGTTGACAGGCAGATGAAATGATTCCTTTGCACACCAAAGCAGGACATCTTTTGTATTTGATATGTTCGATATACTCTTGCCTAAAATATTTTAGTGTGGTTAATACGGGATTGGGCAATGTCTGACCCAATCCGCACATCGAAGCATCCTTTATGGTTTCGCTAAAATCTTCGAGGATTTCAAGGTCTTTTTCTTCCCCCTCTCCCCTGCATATTTTTTGAAGCACTTCGAGCAGAACGGCGGATCCTTCTCGACAAGAAGTGCATTTTCCGCAGGATTCATCATTTGTGAACTCAATAAAATATTTGGCAACATCGACTACACACGTATCCTCGTCCATTACGATCAATCCACCCGAACCCATGATGGAACCGACTTCTGTCAGCTTTTCATAATCCACAGGCAAATTCATCAAACTGGCTGGAATACATCCCCCTGAAGGCCCTCCTGTTTGGACAGCCTTGAATTTTTTGTTTTTGGGAATTCCACCACCGATGTCAAAAACGATCTCTTTTAAAGTTATTCCCATCGGGACTTCAACCAAACCCGTGTTGTTGATCTTACCGACAAGAGAAAAAACCTTTGTGCCTTTGCTTTGTTCCGTCCCGATACTTGAAAACCACTCTGCTCCTCTATCGATTATCGGGGGAATGTTTGCCCAGGTCTCCACATTATTTATATTGGTAGGTTTTCCCCACAATCCTGACTCAGCAGGAAAGGGAGGCCTTTGTCTGGGTTCAGGCGGTCGGCCTTCGATAGAAGCCATAAGGGATGTTTCTTCCCCGCAAACAAAAGCGCCTGCTCCCTGTTTGATATGAATGTTAAAACAAAAATCCGTATCGAATATGTTTTCACCTATGAGTCCATACTCTTTTGCCTGTTCGATGGCGATCTTCAATCTTTCCATGGCGAGCGGATATTCAGCTCTGATGTAGACATAACCTTCGGATGCGCCGATAGCCCTTGCACCGATCAGCATGCCTTCTAAAATAGAGTGAGGATCAGCTTCGACAATGCTTCTGTCCATATAAGCCCCAGGGTCCCCTTCATCAGCATTACATATGATATATTTGGTATCACTTTGTTGTTTTCTGCACAGACCCCACTTTAAACCAGTAGGGAATCCTCCGCCGCCTCGGCCTCTGAGGCCAGAATTTTTGATTTCATCGATGATCTCCTCGGGGGTCATCTCCGATAAAGCTTTCGCTAATGCTGTATATCCATCTCGCGCAATGTATTCATCGATGACCTCTGGATCGATCATGCCTCTGTTTCTGAGAGCGATCAGTGTTTGGCGGGAAAAAAAGCCGATATCCATCATCTTGGGGATAACGATTTCTTCTTTTTCGGGTGTGAACATGAGTTTTTGCACTGGCCTGCCCTTTAAGAAATGCTCTTCAACAAGATGCGGGATCATGTCTTCCGTTAAGCGTTGATAAAATATTCCATCCGGCATCACGGCCATGACAGGACCTACCGCACAAAACCCATTGCACCCTGTCATCACAACCAGGACTTCGTTCTCCAGTTTTTGCTTTTTCAGCTCCTCTTCTAGAACTTCCTTAATCTTAAAAGACTTATTTGAAACACAGGCTGTCCCCGCACATAACATTAAATGCAATCTGTATTTATCCGTATTGTATTCGTTCATAATCTACCTGACCTTTATTAAAATCCTTAAATTATTTTGGCGCATCATTTATAAATCATTTAGCTTTGCAACTATTTAGGACATTCTTTCGCTGCCTTTTGCCAAGGCATATTCCTCCACAACTTTTCCACCCAAAACATGTTCAGTTAATATTCTCCGAATTTTTTCCGGCGTCAAATCAACATATTTCACAGGGGTTTCGTCTTTCAACTCCACGGTAACCATCGGCTCTTTGCTGCATAATCCCGCACAGCCAGAATTTGTCAGGATGACGTCATCCAAGTTATTTTTCTCTACCTCTTCCATCAACGTATTCATGATTTTTCTCGCTCCGGCAGCTATTCCACAGGTTCCCATATGGACAGTGATTTTTGCACGCCCCGCCCCTTCTCGCAGGAGAACAGTTTTCCTAACCCTCTGACTAATTTTTTCTAAATCCTCGATTTTCAATTTTGGCATAGATTTTATCCTTATGCGTTTTGATATTGTTTTAATAATTCTGGGACTTTGCCCTTA
>DAOVBT010000100.1 GCA_030670375.1 Candidatus Aminicenantota bacterium
TACGACGACATTGTCACGAAAAGAGTGTTGGAAACAGATACAAACTGGGGTGTAGCCAAGCGGTAAGGCAGCGGACTTTGGATCCGCCATTCGGAGGTTCGAATCCTCCCACCCCAGCCACGTTGTGGTGGACAAATCCTCGATAGGAGAGATTTTTATGGAGGAGAAGCGGTGAAGGAAGAGAATACGATGAAGGTGTTTGCAGGTTCTTCCAATTCTGCCCTGGCCAAAGAGGTTGTGGATTATCTTAACGTCGATCTCGGGCAATCTGTGCTGGAACGCTTTAGCGATGGGGAAATCCACTTTTTCATCGATGAAAACGTACGCGGAGAGGATGTTTTTATCCTCCAATCCGGGGCGTTCGACGCCAACTTTCATCTCATGGAAATATTTGTGATGATCGATGCCTTCAAGCGGGCCTCAGCGGAGAGGATCACAGCCGTCATCCCCTATTATCCGTATGCTCGGCAAGATTGGAAGGACAGGCCACGGGTGGCCATCTCGGCCAGATTGGTGGCCGATTTGCTCGAAGCGGCTGGATCGAACAGAGTCCTGACCATGGATCTTCATTCCCCACAGATCCAAGGCTTTTTCTCCATCCCCGTGGACAATCTCATGGCGGCTCCTGTATTGGCCCGGCATATCCAGAATCTGGAGCTCAAGGACTTGACCATTGTATCTCCGGATGCGGGCGGAGTGGGAAGAGCCAGGGTTTTTGCAAAAAGATTGGAGGCCAACTTAGCGATCATAGATAAAAGACGCCCTGCGCCGAATGAGGCACGCGTTCTTCATGTCATCGGGGATGTGAAAGACCGGGACGTTGTGATCATCGACGACATGGTGGACACAGCGGGAACTCTTGTCCAGAGCGCTGAAGCGTTGATCAAAGAGGGGGCCCGCAAGGTGTTAGCGGCCTGTACTCATCCCGTTTTATCCGGAGAGGCCCTCGATAGAATCGAGAATTCCCAACTGGATAGAATAATCGTAACCGACACGATTCCTCTAAACGAAAAAGCTCGGTCTTCCGAAAAAATCTTGGTGATCTCTGTGGCCGAGCTGTTCGGAGAAGCTATTCGAAGAATAAGTCGAGGACATTCTGTAAGTTCCCTGTTTGTTTAAGGAGAAGAAGCGATGAATTTAACGATCAAATGTGAAAAAAGAGATGTTTTTGGAAAAAACGCGTCGCGCCGGCTCAGGCGAGAGGGAAAGGTGCCAGCGGTGCTGTATGGTGGAAATGAACCCAGCACGCACTTGGCGATACAAAAAAAGGATGTTTTCGGGATCCTGAGGTCTGAATCAGGAGAAAACACGATCTTCAAGGCTTCTTTTGATGCGGAATCCAAAGACACGATGATCAAAGAATTGCAAACGGACCCTGTTACCGATGAAATTCTTCACATCGATTTGATCCTGATTGCCATGGACAAGGCTGTGAGGGTGTCTGTGCCCATCGTCGTGGCAGGAGAAGCGGTGGGTGTTAAAACCGAGGGAGGCTTTGTCGATTTGATCACACGAGAGGTCGAGGTCGAATGCCTTCCAGGAGATATTCCCGAGCAAATCGGAGTGGACATCAGCGATCTCCATCTCCATCAATCCATCAAGATCGAGGAGATAACGTTTCCCAAAGGTGTGGAAAACGTGAGCGATCCTCAAACCCTGGTCGTTTTGATCGAGGCTCCCGCCAAAGAAGAGGAAATAGTGATGGAAGCAGAGGAAGAGGAAGAAGTGGAAGTCATGGCCGAAGGAGAGCAACCCGAAGTTATCAAGAAGGAAAAAGAAGAGGAAGAAAAGAAAGACCAGGAAGCCTCCAAAGAGGAAAAGAAGGAGTGATATTTGTGGGTTATCGTCGGGCTGGGAAATCCCGGGAAAAAGTATGCGACCTCCCGTCATAACGTGGGATTTGTCCTTATCCAAAGATTGGCGGATAAGCACAACGCAAAACTGAAAAAAAGGAAGTATTCGGCGAAAGCTGCCCAAGTGGAGCTGGCAAACGGGCCCGCTCTTCTCGTAAAACCTTGGACCTATATGAACAGAAGCGGGGTGGCCGTCAACGGGCTTATCGTGGGGGCCGGCGTGAATTTGAATCGATTGCTGGTGATTTATGACGATCTTGACATTCCCCTGGGTGAGATAAGGTTCAGGAAGACGGGCGGTCCGGGAACACATAAAGGGATGGCTTCGATCGTTCAGTAAATCGACTCCACTGAATTTCCGAGAATCCGAATCGGGATAGGGCCTTTGTCCCCAGGTGTTGACGCGACAGATTTTGTGCTTGATGATTTCCGAAAAGAAGAGAATCCGGTCCTGGAGGATTGCCTGATTACGGTGGAGAATGCTGTGGATCTGATTATGAAAAGCGGTGTAGATGAGGCCATGAACAAGTTCAACCGCAAAGTGAATTAAACCCATCTTTTTCTCCTGGATAATTCATAAATTAGCCAGGAGAAAAAGATGGACAGAAACGGATGAATGTACTATCCTATCTTATTGTCCTGAAATCGAGTTAAAAAAAGCTCCTTGTTCCTTCTGTAAAAGAAGGAGCTTTAAATCCATAAGGAGGTATCTATGAGACAATACGAAACAGCCTTCCTCATTACCCCTAAGCTGGAAGAAGAAGAAACGGAGAAGCTTATCGAAAAAATGGCTGAGGTGGTGAAGAAAAAAAAGGGGAAAATGGTCAACATAGAAAAGTGGGGGAAAAGAAGGCTGGCATATCCCATCGAAAAACTGGATGAAGCGGTTTATGTGTTTTTTCATTATGAAGGAGACCCGGATATTCCGCATGAACTTCAAAGAAGATTCCGACAAACGGAGACGGTCCTCCGTTATTTGACCCTGAAAAAAGACGCGCAAATCCAACCAAGAAAAAAGACAAAAACCAGCAGAAAAGAAAAAACAAAAAGAGCAGAAGAGAGGGTAATGAAAGCCGCAGAAACAGAAAAAAAGAGAGAAGAACCGCCGGAGAAACCGCCCGAAACCCCGCCTGAAGTGAAAGAACCTGAACTCGAAAAATTGGCCACGGAGAAAGAATGATGGCAAGAGAACATAGAGAAAGAAGTTCTTACCGGAAATACTTTCCACCGAAGCGAAAATATTGCCGTTTCTGTGAAAGAAACATAAAGGACATCGACTATAAAAATGTGGAGATCCTGAAGAGATATGTCCCAGAACGAGGGAAAATCGCCCCTAGGCGGGTAACAGGCACCTGTTCTTTCCATCAGCGAAAGCTTTCCACAGCCATAAAAAGGGCCCGGTTGCTGGCTTTGCTCCCTTATATCGAGGACTGAGAAAAATGAAGATCATTCTGAAAGAGAACATAGAAAATCTGGGAAAAAGAGGGGACATCATCGATGTGGCTCCCGGCTACGGCAGGAACTATCTCATTCCGAGAAAACTGGCCCTCCAGGTCACACCGTCTAACCTGAAAATGGTCGAGATGGAGCAAAAAGCTCTGCGGAAAAAGCTGGAACAGGAGGTTCAATCCTTTCAAAGCGTGATCGATCAGCTCAACCAGACATCTCTATCATTTGAGAGGAAAGCAGGGGACAAGGATGTGATATTCGGGTCAGTTAGCACGACGGATATCAACGAGGCTCTTGAGAAGCTGGGAATGGAAATAGAAAAAAAGAGGATATTGCTGACAGAGCCCATAAAACGGCTGGGAAACTACACCGTTCCAATCAAAGTGTTCCATGATGAACGGGCAGAGATCAAAATCGAGGTGAAAAAAGAGGGGGCAGAAGAGGAGGAAAAGAAACCAGCCGCCAGTGAAAAGAAGATCAGCGAAGAAAAAGAAGCCCTGAAAACGGAAGATAAAAAAGAAGAAAGCCCGGTAGAGCCAGAACAGGAAAAAAAGGAAGAACCTGCCATGGATGAGGTGGAGGAAAAAGAAACTCCGGAAGAAATAAAAGATCAGGCCGAAACGACACAAGAAACCCCGGAGGGGAAGATAGAGGAACCCGAAGAAGAACAAGAGGCTGTTCCCGCAAAAAAGCCTGAAGAGCCGAACGAAAACAACACAGAAGAAACAAAAGAATCATAAGGGGGAGAAGATGGAACTGGACTTGATGTTTTTGAAAAAAACGCCACCCCACAGTCCGGAAGCGGAAAAAACTGTTTTGGGAGGGATCCTTATCAATAACAAAAACCTCAATGTCGTTTTGTCCATCATCTCCATCGAAGATTTTTACAAAGAGGGAAACCGGAAGATACTGGAAAAAATTGCCCAGTTGGTTGACAGAGGGCTTCCCGTCGACTTGCTTTCTCTGAGCGAAGAGCTGAAAAAAACTGGCGACTTGGATGAAATCGGAGGCGCCTCCTATCTTTCTTCCCTCATGGATGGTGTACCCAAAAGCCTGAATGTGGAATACTATGCTCAGATCATCAAGGAAAAAGCCCTCTTGAGACGACTCATCCTTTCCTCAGCCAAGATTATCTCTTCCAGTTATGAACAGAGAGAGGATGCGGACCAGCTTTTAGATGAGGCGCAGGCTTCTATCATCGAAGTTGCGGAGCAAAGGATCAAACCCGGTTTTGTCCCAGTCGGGGCCTTGACAGAACCCGCGCTCGACGTCATAGATTCCCTTCGAGGCCGACAGGATGCCGTGACCGGCATACCCACCGGATTTCGGGACCTGGATAGCCTGACGTCTGGTTATCACAACTCTGAATTCATCGTTGTGGCCGGGCGGCCCTCGATGGGAAAAACAGCCATTTGTTTGAACACATCTTTGTACATCGGCCTCCGGACAGATTTTGCTGTGGGCTTTTTCTCTCTCGAAATGGCCAAGGAACAGATCGCCATACGCTTGATGTGTGCCGAAGCCCAGCTGGACATCAAAAAAGTGAGGACAGGATTTGTCGGAGAACGAGAATTCGAAAGGCTCAAGCTGAGTGCAGAAGAGCTTTCCAAGGCGAAAATTTTTATCGATGAATCCCCAGCTCTTACCGTTATGGAGATGAAAGCCAAATCGAGACGTTTGAAAATGGAGCACAACCTGGACCTGGTTTTTGTCGATTACATGCAGCTCATGCGTCCAGGCAGTCGGTTCGAGAACAGGACGCAGGAAATGTCCTATATATCTCGTTCCTTAAAAGAGCTGGCCAAAGAACTTCAGCTTCCTGTCGTCGGCATATCCCAGCTGAGCCGAGCTCCAGAAAAAGGCCGTCGTGAGCCCATTCCTCAGCTCTCTGATTTGAGAGAATCGGGTGCAATCGAACAGGATGCCGATGTTGTCATATTTATCTATCGACCGGAATTTTATCGCCCCGAAGACGAAAACTTGAGGGGCATTGCCAAAATCAATGTGGCCAAGCAACGCAACGGCCCCACAGGGATGGTCACTCTGGCCTTCATCAGAGAGTACGCGCGATTTGCGGATATGGAATTCCAAGCTTTCGAAGCATAAAATGCGTCCGCGACAAAGACAACTGTTTTTCTTGTTTTTTTTGCAACAGATCGGAGAAGTGGGGATTCTCCTGGGGCAAATCATAAGGAAAACGTTCAAAAAACCTTGGGAATGGAAAAATTTCATCAACCAGCTCGAAGAGGTCGGGGTCCGATCCCTTCCCGTTGTTTCTCTCACCGCTGCTTTCGGGGGGCTTGTTTTCGCACTTCAAACCTACGTCGGGTTTCACCGTTACATCGGGCCAGGATCCGAGGCATACGGAGGCCCGATTATTTCCTTGGGCCTCTCCAAAGAATTGATCCCGATCCTGGTTGGGCTGATGGTTTCCGGAAGGGTGGGTTCTTCGATGGCCGCCGAAATAGGCACCATGCGGATCACAGAGCAGGTCGATGCTCTTGTCAGTCTTGGAGCCGATCCGATTCGGTATCTTGTGGTGCCGCGGACTTTGGCTTGTATCGTCATGCTTCCCTGTTTGACCCTTTATGGAGACATCATCGGCATGATGGGAGGCTATTTGTTTAATGTCTGGGCCATGGGCGTGAATCGGTACATATACATAAGAAACACCCTGCTTTACATGGAGTTTTGGGATGTGGGGAGCGGCTTGATCAAGGCAGCCTTCTTCGGAGGCATTATAGCCATCATCGGGTGTTGGCAAGGTTTGAAGACCGAGGCGGGTGCTGCTGGTGTGGGCAGGGCCACGACCCGGGCTGTGGTTATCTCCAGCATTCTTATTCTCATATTCAACTTTTTTCTCAGCAAAGCGCTGCCTGCGGATTTGTGATGATGATACGCATTATTGACTTGCATAAATCCTTTGGAGAGAAAAGGGTCCTTCAAGGCATAAACTTGGAGGTCGAAAGAGGCGAAACTTTGGTCATCATCGGGCAGAGTGGTTCCGGGAAAAGCATTTTGATCAAACACTTGATCGGCCTCATCATGCCGGATAGGGGCGAAATCTACGTGGATGGAGTGGAGATCACCCGTTTGAGCGAAGAGGAACGCTACAAAGTCCGGCGCAAGTTTGCCATGCTTTTCCAGGGGGCGGCCCTTTTTGATTCCCTGACGGTTTTGCAGAATGTCAGCTTTGGCCTGGAAAGGTACACGGACCACACCTATCAGAAGATCGAACAGATGGCACGCCAGGCGCTTCAGCGCGTGGGATTGAAGGGAGTTGAAAACCTGATGCCATTTGAATTGAGCGGAGGGATGAAGAAAAGGGTCGGCATAGCCCGGGCCATCGCCTACGAGCCAGAAATTATTCTGTATGATGAACCCTCGACCGGTATCGATCCGATAAGAGCGGATGCGATAAATGGTTTGATCATACAGATGAAAAATGACCTGGAAGTAACGTCTGTCGTTATAACGCACGACATGGTCAGCACATATAAGGTGGCGGACCGGGTTGCCATGATCTATCAAGGAAAGATCATCGCCACCGGGTCCCCCGGAGAGATCCGAGACTCCAATAATCCTATCATCCAGCAGTTTATCACTGGGGCGGCAGAAGGACCGATAGAAAACTGGTAGCATATTAAGGAAACTTTACATAAGAGAAATTGAAATGGGCATATTCAGAAAAAGGAAAAAGGA
>DAOVBT010000045.1 GCA_030670375.1 Candidatus Aminicenantota bacterium
AGTGGCTCACGCAGCTGTAGTGAACTACCGCAAGTGGGTTACAACGCAGTCGATGCAGTGAGATCGGCTTGCCCGAAGGGTAAAAAGTCGAGGTTTAAAATTATGGATTCGAAAATTTGATTTTCTTGGAAATGAATGATGGTATCGACTTTTTATGAATGATTCAGGCTTGTAAATTGAGCGAAAAGTTATATAATAAACAGTTATTTTTTTGAGGAGGCCTTAAAATGGCATATAAGATCACCGAAGAATGTATCAATTGCGGAGCCTGTGACCCTGAATGCCCGAACGAAGCGATCTTTGCTGGCGATGAGATTTATGAGATTGACCCCGACAAATGCTCAGAGTGTATCGGTGCATTTGACGAGTCCCAATGCGTGGCTGTTTGCCCGGTTGATTGCTGTATTCTTGATCCCGATCACAAAGAAACAAGAGAAGAACTGGAAGCCAAGTACAGAAAAATCCACGGCTAAATAACGTATAAAAAATCATTTTCAATTTTTGAAACAGGAGTAGTGTCGAACACGCCTATTTTTTTCGTCCTTAATGCCAGGAATGGAAGAAGAAAAAAAAATGTCCTCCTTTTTTGCGGCCAAAAGGATCTGGTTGAACATTTTGCTTTTTGCGGTGACGGCCGTTTCCACGTTTATCGTGGGATTTTCCTGGAGCATCGGGTATAAATATGCGGAACTTTTTTCTCAAAATCCCGATCTTGTTCCTGATCCGGGGATGGTCCTGAATCCCGAGATCGTGGTTCTCAGTCTAATCTATGCCGTTGTTCTGCTCGGCATTCTTCTCGGGCATGAATTGGGGCATTTCCTCGTATGCCAGCATTACAAAATCGATGCGACACTGCCTTATTTTATCCCGGCACCCACATTGATCGGCACCATGGGTGCTTTCATCAGGATCCGATCCCCGATAACGAAAAAACAGCAGCTGTTCGATATCGGCATTGCCGGCCCGCTGACAAGTTTTATTCTCTCTCTCCCCGCCATTGTATTGGGGCTTTTTCTTTCAAAGGCGGTTCCCTCCTATCCCGAGGATGAAAGCCTATTGTTCGGCGATCCCCTCATCCTTAAATTTGTGGGAAGTTTTGTTTTTAAAGGAATTCCTGAGGGTTTTGACATTGTTCCCCATCCCATCGCGTTTGCAGGCTGGGTGGGTATACTCGTGACCGCACTCAATCTTTTTCCTGTTGGACAACTCGATGGAGGACATGTTGCCTATGCCCTCTTAGGGAAAAAATCTCTGAAGCTCGCGCCTTATATTATCGGGACTTTTGTGCTTATGGGCATCTTTTTCTGGATAGGCTGGTTCGTCTGGGCATTGCTCATCTATTTCTTGGGATTGAAACATCCGCGTATCTTAGATGAAGACATCCTTCTTTCTCCTGGTCGAAGACTGTTGGGTGTGCTGGTTCTGATCATTTTTGTCGTTTCGTTCACGCCCGAACCCATCATAGGATATAACCTTTTTGATCTGCTCAAACAGCTCGCATTTTAGTCCAAAGATATTCACAAAAACTGTGGAAAAGTTGTTGAAAAATCGACTTATTTTCAGCCAAATGCGAGAAATTTCTGACAGATACGACAATTTGCACAAGATTTGGGCACCAAGTGTAACCTGTTGAAAATAAACAAGATACGGAAAGCGTTGAAAATAAATAAATTACGGGTATCCTCCGATCCAACATGGATTGTCAGTCAATCTGACGCATCAGCTCGCTGATTTTCCGCGAAAGCAATTCTTGCGAAGTTGGGGAGGAGTGGCATATAATGAGATGCGATGGACGACCAATTCAAGAACGTCGAGAAGGAATTCCAAGACTTAAAGGATGAATTCAACCGGAAACGACTATCTGAACCCGACTTCAAGAAGAAGTTGAAAGAGTTGCGTCTGCAAGATCAGGATGGACGATTCTGGACGATCGGTGCACAAACGGGCAAGTGGTACTGCTTTGATGGGAATGATTGGATCGAGTCGAAACCTCCTTCGTTGCAAGATAAAAGGGCCATTTGTGTTCATTGCGGATTCGAGAACGATTTGGAGAATGAAGCTTGTGCCTACTGTGGGGAAAGCTTAAAGGAGAAAGAAGAGGAAGAGGGAGGGGAGGAATTTGCTTGTCCGAATTGCGGAAAAAGCCTCGACAAATATTCCTTCTTTTGTCCTGACTGTGACAAAAAGGAAGAAGGGGAAGAAGGGGAAGAAGGGGAAAAAACCTGGGAACCCATTGGGGAGTTCGATTTCGAACCTCCTTTCGAGGAAGAACCCGAAAAAGAAGAGCAGGTTTTGCGTTCGGTCCAGCCCTTCTCCTTGGCTCTGTTTTTTGGCTCTCTCGGTCTTCTTGTCGGTATCGTAATGGGAGCATTTGCAGGCTCGACAGATTTTTTGCCTGAAATGGTCGGTGTTTTACCCTCATTCTTGAGAGAACTTCACGGCAGTCTGATCGGTGGGCTTTTTTATGGGCTTTTCTGCGGCATTTTCGGATTTATATTGATAGGTTTGGCTGGATTTCTGATTGCCGTCTTGTTCAATGTGATTTTTTCTTTTATCGGCGGGATCAAGCTCCACCTCGAATGACGCTCCGTGATCCCGTTGTCATTTCATTCTTTGCAAAAACTTCAATGCGAAAGCAATCTGTCCCACCGATATGGACTCGTCATTGGGTGAGTATTGGATGGGTCTGAGGACAGAAAATCCCTTCCTTTCCAGGACTTTATAGGCTTCTTGGACCAGCCTTCTGTTGAGGAAAACCCCTCCTGTCAAAGCCACGGTATTAACTCCGTATTGCTGTTTGGCCTTTTCTGCCACTTGGGCGATCGAATAAGCCAATGTTTTGTGGAATTTGGCTGAAATATCGGATACAGGAACGCCCCGCTCGGTTTCTCGTACGATAGATCTGATCATCTTTAGGAATGATATTTTGTGGCTTTCCTGGGGGAAAAGGCCCTCAGATATTTCAAAACCGTACCTTCCCCGGATCCTTCGAGCTGCAGCGGATTCCAACCGCATCGGTGCCTCCGCTTCGAACTCCATTTCCGCAGGAGAGATCCCCACGATAAACGAGACGGCATCGAACAGACGTCCGCAGCTTGATGTCAAAGGCGTATTGATGTTGTGATTCATCATTTCCAGCACACCCTTTATCCTTTTGGGGCTGATTTTTTGCATAGCTTTAAAGACCGGAAGATTCTCCCCATAAGCGTGTCTCAAATAGGACAAAGCCATTCGCCAGGGCTGCTTGGCCGCCAAATCTCCTCCGGGAAGCGGGACTTCGGCAAAATGGGCGAATCTTGTGTAGCCATCATAGTCTGCTACAAGAAATTCCCCTCCCCAGGGCTTTCCGTCTGCGCCGTATCCGTATCCATCAAAGGAAATGCCTAGAACTTTTCGATCGGCAGGATATTCATGCTCGAGGAGAACAGCCAGGACGTGGGCAAAATGATGCTGGACTTGGAGGTGAGGAATTTGGGTTTTTTGGGCGTATCGTGTTGTGTGGAAATCGGGATGCAGATCGGAAACGACCATTTTGGGATCGACCTTGAAGACTTTTGTCAGATGCTGAATGATTTCCTCAAAATATCGGTAGTTCTGGTATTCATCCAAATCACCCAAAAATGGGCTGGTGATGACATAGCCGTTTTTGTAGACCGAGATGGTATCCTTCAACTCTGCTCCCAGAGCCAGAATGTGCTGATCCGATTCCAGGGCTTTGGGAACCGGCTGAGGATAGGGGACATATCCGCGCGCCCGCCTGAGAAAAAGGGGCTGGTCTTCGACCACCTTCATCACCGAGTCATCGGCCCTGATG
Organism: Candidatus Aminicenantota bacterium; assembly: GCA_030670375.1. GTDB lineage: Bacteria > Acidobacteriota > Aminicenantia > Aminicenantales > Aminicenantaceae. The sequence continues at coordinate 3,815 of DAOVBT010000045.1, forward strand.
TGTATCGGGCGGTCATGGGTCAGGATATAGTCGCAGAGGTCATCGATCCCTTCGCTTTCGTCTTTCATGATCGGGGCATCCTTTTGGTTTGAGCTGGTGGCTACGATCAGGTCGATGTTTTCAAGAAGAAGATAATGGAGCGGTGTGTATGGCAGCATGATTCCCATCTCATCCAAGTGGGGAGCGATGTGGCGGATGTTTTTCCTTTTTTTCAGAAGCACGATCGGGCGGCGTGGGGAGAGAAGCTGGGATTTTTCCGCTGGAGAGGTGTGGGCATATTTTTGAACGATAGCCATATCCTTGGCCATCAGAGCTAGAGGTTTGGTTTTTCGGTTTTTGATTTGCCGCAGCCTCTTTATGGCGGAGGCGTTTTGGGCATCACACACGAGATGGAATCCTCCCAATCCTTTGACTGCCAGGATTTTGCCTTGTTTAAGGAGAGAAGAAGCTTTATCGATTCCGTCTTTCAGTTCTTTTCGGGTACGGGATTGGACAAGTTTGATTTGGGGACCGCAGATGGGACACGCGATGGGTTGAGCATGATATCTTCTGTCGAGGGGATTGGTGTATTCTTTCTTGCAAGAGGGGCACATGATGAAGCTTTTCATGGTGGTTTGTTTCCGGTCATACGGAAGGGATTGGACAATGGTGTAGCGAGGACCACAGTCTGTGCAGTTGATGAATGGGTAGCGGTATCTCCGGTCAGCCGGCAGCATCATCTCCTTAGAGCAATTTTCGCACACAGAAATATCGGGAGAGATGAAAACGAAACTCTCTTCCTGTTTGGTTTTTTCGATTACGAAACGTTCGAGTCCAAGATGGGAAGCTGGCTTCACGGAGATTTCCTTGATCTGGGCGAGAGGAGGGGTATTGTTCTGAAGCACGAGGAGAAAGTCTTGGAAGTCGCTCTCTTTTTCTTTTTCGATGTGGATTTCCACTCCGAATCCGATGTTTTTTACCCAACCTTTGTAGCCGAGGTCGTGCGCCAGGCGATAGATAAACGGACGGAAGCCCACTCCTTGGACAACGCCAAACACCACCATCTCAACCGCCATCCCCTTTTCTCCATTAAATTGGGGACAGGATACCCTTTCACTTAAGTCCAACAATATTAATTGGTGAAAGAGTATCCTGTCCCCGAATTGAATAAATGCAGCCGCAATAATCCTGCCTATAGAGTTTGTGTCGTTTGCTGAGTTCCACGCTCTTTTTGAACCCATCCTTCTTTTTAAAATCTGCTTCCAGAAATTGTATTCGGAACCGTTGCCCAAACATTTTTCCGATCTTGTTTATGATGCCTGCTTTTTTCCATGGACTCAAGCTCATCACGGTGGTGAAAATATCGAATTCCAGTTCAGCTCCTTTTTTGGCCGTCTGTTCCAATCTTAAAGCATAACACACATCGCATCTTCTTCCTTTTTCCGGCTCGTCCTTGAATTTGGAGGTTATCGCGTGCCATCGGCTGTTTTCATACGGCCCTTCGATGATCTCAAATCCGAGTGTAGAGGCTACTTTTTGTGTCTCCTTGAGTCTCAGATCGTATTCTTCACGAGGGTGGATATTCGGATTGTAAAAAAAGCCGCTTACATCATAGTCTTTTCCGAGAAGGTTCATAACATACAGCGCATCGGGTGCACAGCATATATGAACGAGCATCTTCGGTTTCTTCATGTCCTTATTCTGCAAAAAGAGAGGATTAGAGATTCTTTATCTGTTGTTCCAATTCTCCGATGCGTTCGTTTAACCGATCGATCTGAGAGTAAAATACGGACAGCTCCTGTTGATTTTCCCTTGTTTCATCGGTTTGTTTGCCTAAACGCACGAACAGAGGATCCTTTTTTTTCTCGACGTGTTCTATTTTATCGAGCAGTTTTTCTTTGCTCCTTTTCCACTCCTTGATTTCTTTATGGAATTCACGGATTCTTTTCTTGCCGCCTTCTTCGATCGCTTTCAGTTTTTTATCCAATTCATCGATTTTTTCTTGATGATCTTTTCGCTCTTTTTCCAAACCCAGGCGTTTATCCACAAGTCTCTTTATGGTTTCATCCACCTCTTCTCTTTGTTTGTTCAGCTCATCGAGTTTGTCATCGATCTCATTGCCGGATGAGGTGATGCCTCTGACAACTCCTTCCAGTTCTTTCTGTTTCTCTGTAACTTTCACCTCCAGCACTCTTCCCTCATCCTTTATTTCCGCCAACTTTTCCTGGTACGGTTTTCTTGCCGATTCCTGTTCTGTTATCGAATCCTTGTGCTTCTGGATGAATTGTTCCAGATCGGCTTCCAGTCCTTTGATTTTCGAAAGCACATCATTTAATTCTCGCTTGAGGTCTTGTTTGTTTTGTTCGAGCTTATCGAGCTCTTGGTGGATTTTTTCTCCCTCGGGAATTTTAAGCTTATCTTCCCAGACTTTTTTTCCGAGGCTCGGGATGAATTCATCCTTTTTGCGGCAGTCCCTTTTCAGCCGAACCTGAAGCCGTAGTTTGATTAGCTTTTTCTTTGCCCCAAAAAGAAACAGATTTATGCGTCGCCTCAGATTTTTGTCGCGCAGGAATATGAATACGACCAGAAGCAGGATCACAAAAAGAAGGAGCCAGAATGTCCAGTAGGGAAGTCCCTCGGCAGATCCCGCAGGAGGGGTCTGTTTGGCAAAGATATTTTCGAGAATTTCTCTCATTTCGGCGACAATGTTCCCCTATTTTTCACGTTTGTCCCTGTTTTGTCAATATATAATTAGGTGACGGGATACCTAATTCGCAGTGATTTTCCTTGTTGCTGTCGGGTATGACTTTGGGAAGTGTGGGACTGGGAAGGATAGGTCTGTATGCACCAATCGATAAGATACAATGCTGCCGGTAAATTTTCATTGAAGATAGGCAGGATATCCGATTCGGCATTAAAGAATTCCCCGGTGATCCTGCTGTCCGGCGGGAGCTCGATCGTATAGGAAGGAATCCCATGCTCGCCGAAACTCCAGTCTGTGGTATCACCATTGGTCAAATAAAATCCAGCCCCAGCCCGTTCCGCTGCGTAATATCTTCCGTTCACCGACTTCATCAACTGGGACATCTTGTCCCCGATCTCGAACAGGATATCCTCTTTATCAGAGGCCTCCTCCGTGAATCCCCACGGATACAGTATCACCTGGGAGTAGTTGTGGTAGGACACCAGCGCCTGAAAATTCTTCTGACCGAAAAGATCGCGCACCGCTTGGATTTCCGGTTCTGTGAACGGGCCTGTCCCTCTGTAGACTTCGGATGCCGAGTTTGGACTCGACCCCAGATTGTCCCAACCCCATTTGTAGCCATAGTTTCGGTTAAGGTCCACCCCATACGTCCCATCCTCGTTGTTCCGCATGTTTTTTCGCCAATATCTGTAAAAATGGATGGAATACTCCAGCCCATCCGGGTTGACCAGCGGAACGATCCATATATCACAGTTATCCACCAAACGTTTTACCTCTGCATCTGTGCCATAGTTCTCGACGAGATATTTTCCGAGCAGATAAGGAACTTCTACCGATATCCACTCCCTGGCATGGTGACAGCCGAGAAAAATGACGGAAGCCTCGTTTTCCTGTAGCCCCACATTGTCGCTTATTCTCAGCGCGTAGATATTCCTTTGCTCGAGGCTGTCTCCTATATCGATCACCTGTGCCACATCGGGATAGGCATCTGCCAGCGCCATCAAATCCCGCTCCAATTCAGTATAGGAATGAAAGTCACCGTTCGCCCCGCTTTGGATTGTGAATACACCCTGTTCCCTGGGATAAAACTTGTGAGATTCTATGTCATACGGAATATTTTTGGCGTCGAGCGCGATCAAATCATTCGGAGATGCCACGATATAAATGTTCCCTTCTTTTTCCATCAGGAGGTCAAGATTCAATTCCAAGAGCTCTTCCCGATTCTCCTGATTTTTGTCTATGCGGATGATTTCCCTGTCTGTAGAATGTTGAGCATCGATAGGGCCCAGGATAAAACAAATAAAACTTAAAACGATCAGAATGTTTTTCATGAAAATCCTCACAGAAAATAACTCAGGGTAATCGCAATTTTTCGGCCGTACAGGTCACGACCAGAGCCCTTTTCATTGCCGAACATCGCCCCTGCGTCCAGCTGCAGCCGCTGCCAATACAAACCAAAACCCAAAGTGTAGTACATGTAATGTGTAGTCGGCTCTTTGACCGGTTGAGGATCATAGCTCAATCCCACCCGTATCGGCATCCGGATATTTTGCTGGAATAAACGGAATGAACCCATGTATTCAAATCCTCCGCTAACTTTGATGATGCTTTTAAATTCCCGTTTGATTTCTTCATCGAAATAAGTAACCGAATAGGACGACCAATGGAAATAACTCACATCGGATGCCACCCTGAGCTGTGGAGAAAACCTGTAGTCCACACCGATGCCGAGGACCAACGGCTGTTTGTATTTATTCTTGGCTGTTGCGTCAATCCTTATATCCGTGTTGCCCTGAGGCGAATCGTAACGCAGATTGCTCTCGCTTTCCGCTTCTTTTGAGTAGGGGGTTCGAAACACGGCGGCTATCGTAAGTTTTTCATCGACATCCGCTGCCAAACCTCCGTTCACATAGAATCCCTTGAATTCGTGCTTTTTTCGATCGGAAATGGTCACTCCGCTGTAGTACATGTTTTCCACGACCGTCTTTTCCATCGATCCGACGACATAGTTCATACCGATCCCGAAGGAAATCCAGTCTCCGAATTCTCGTGCCAGGGAAAGATTGTAATTCCTAAGAAGACCGGTTTGTTTGAACTCGAACAAATACAGGACTTCGCCCCCCAACACATAATCTGATTTTTGCGATGGCCGATCGTAATTTTCGAGAAGCCCGATGCTTATCCCCACGGCCCATCCCTTGTAGGCATAAGTGGCTCCTGCAAAGTCTAAGGCATAAATCCCCATGGCGCTGTTTCCCTCAGAAGCCAGCACACCGGTATTTACGATGGCGTACTTGTCCAAGGAGGCCGCAGTGTAGGAACCGTTCAGACTGCAAGAAAATTTTGGCAGGGATGTCAAGCGGGCCGGATTGATGCCAGTAGCAGACGAGTCGGCAACCAAAGCAAACTGTGTTTCCCCCATCCCAACCGCAGATGCAGTCGGGATCCCGAATGTGTTCCATGTGCGGAATGGGGCTTCATCCTCGTATTGCCCGATGGTGAGCTGGGCCCATACCGGAATAGAAAATAGGACAAAAAAGCACAAAAAAACCACGAGTGGATAGCATGTTATTTTTTTCATTTTTTTCGACTTCCGATTGTAGCGCTCTTGCAGTAATTCCGCAAGTTAAAAACAGTTGAGTTAGATTTTCTCTGCAGCTGGCATCATTCTGCCCTTTTATTGCAAATTTACCCCATGTGTGCTATAGAATATGGTTTATTCAGGCAAAAAAATGGAAAAAACGGAAAGAAGAAAAATCAAGATCACAGGCACGGGATTTTATGTTCCGGATAAAGTTTTGACAAATTTCGACTTGGAAAAGATTGT
>DAOVBT010000259.1 GCA_030670375.1 Candidatus Aminicenantota bacterium
AATTTGGCAGTATCTTTCAATGTCCTCAGCGTTTTGGGCTGTGGGCGTGACGATATCCGCATGCTCCACGAGTCCATCTTTGATTTCGTAATGGTGAATGAGCAAGCCACGGGGGGCTTCCACCAATCCCGTGCCTTTGCCCTCTTTTACAGCGTACTCGACAAGAGGAAGATCCTCGGTAAGTTGAAGTATCTCATCGACTAACTGGGGAATTCTCTCGAAGCAGTACAGGAGTTCAAGGGCCTGCGCAGCATTGTGGAAGAGAGGGTTCCTTTTCCAGCGGTCATTGAAATATTTTTTGTACCACTCTCCTGTTTCCCCATCAAGTCTTTCTCCGAGATTATTCACTCGAGCCAAAGCTCCCACAGAGTAAGGTTTTCCGTTATACCTGCTGCGTTTGGCATAGGAGTGAGGAACAACAAACTCATTCGTCAATTCTTTATATTCATCCCGGTATATTTTCTCTCCAGTGGAAAGCAGCATCTCATCCCCCCAAAAGCCGTAGGCATTGCTGCCGGGTTCACAGCATGCATACAGAGTATCTTCTTCGGGAGAATCAGGATAGTCCAGTTCGCAGAATAAGCTAACAGTCTTATAAACAAACGGCATAAACTGAATCGCTCGATTCTTTAGCCAGAGAAGCTCTTCTTTTGTCGGATATTTCCCGAAACCCCCGATTACCGGATTCTCGCCATGAATGTAACGCCCACTCAGGACCTTCATGATATGATTCCCAAATTCCTTCATTTCCAGGGCAATTTTGACTTCAAAGGCGAATTTGGAGGCCATAGCTATGGCATTGGGAAAACCCACATAATCAGGCAGCGCCAGGTAATAGACATGAAGAGAATGACTTTCGATCATCTCCCCCATGTGCATGAGCTCTCTTGCCAGATAGACTTTCTGCGGCACAGTGACAGACAATGCGTTTTCCATTGCCCGAAGAACAGCATTTTTATGTGAAATGGAACAGATGGCACATATCCTGGGAGCGATACTCACATCCTCTTCCGGAGTTCTTCCGACAGTCAGCCTCTCGATTAGACGAGGGCCTTCGAATATATTGAATTTCACATCGGTAACGACCTTGCCATCGATGGTGGCTGTCACACCCCCATTTCCCTCAACTCGAGCCAGGTGTTCAATGGTTATCTTTTTCATCTTTTCTCCTTTCCGACCTTTTTAAAAAATTCCGCAATTTTCGTACCGGAAAAGTTAGCCATTTTCTTCTTGATCTCCTCAACGTCATATCCTTTTTCCTGGAGAAGATAGAATTCTGCTGTTCTGTTAGCGACATCTAAAGGCCCCCAGCATCCTATGCAGGGAAGGTTATGATTGATGCATATGGAGCCGCATCCATCGCTGGTCACCGGCCCCAGACAAAGAACTCCTTTTTTAAGGAGGCAATCGTTTTCGTTGTATTTACAAGTGACACACACCGGATTTTGGGACTTCTCTGGGGGGTTGCCCTTCAGAAATCTGGTGAAGAAATTCAAGAACTGTTCTTTTTCGATGGGGCACCCTGGAAGATAATAGTCAACTTCGATGTACTCATCGATGGGTTTGGATTGAACGGGCCTGGTATGAGTCATATCGATGTCGCCGTATACTTTCTTGTAGTTTTCCTCCCATTCTTCCCGGTCGCCAAACCGGGCCTGAATGCCGCCGACGGTAGCGCATAATCCTAGAGCTACGACGAGCTTGGCCCTTTTCCTGATATCTTTTAACTCTTCGATCTCTTTTTCAGTCGTCACAGAACCCTCAACCAGTGCGACATCCAGCTCCCCTTCGATGTTATCGCTTTTTGCCATCAGAAAGGATTGGATGTCCACCGCGTTAAAAATATCAATAAGCTCTTTTTCACAATCTAGGATCAACAGGGCATCTCCGGCACAACCTGTGAGTTCATAGATTCCGATTTTTAGTTTTTCTTGATTCATCAATTTCCCCTTAAATGAGCTCCCTCATATGGATGATGTCCCAATAGGTGAATACAGGACCATCAAGGCAGGTATAGATATAGTCAATAGCACAATGTCCGCATTTTCCCACCCCGCATTTCATCCTTCTCTCTAAGGTCATCAAAATCTGATCCTTGGGTATATTTAGCTTGACGAGTTCCTTGAGAACAAACTTGTACATCACTGGAGGACCACACACCAGTGAGAATGTGTTTTCTGGATTGATGTCGTTGATTTTCGGGAAGAGAGTTGTCACCACACCGACGTTTTCTTTCCATTCTTTGGTATCGTCCTCATCCACAGCCAGATAACACTCCAGATCTTCTCTTTGCTTCAGGTCCAGAAACTCTTCACGGAAAATCATTTCTGAGGGTTTTTTGGCTCCGTGGAGCAAAATAACTCTTCTGAACTGGTCCCTGTTGTCGAGACAATAAAGGAGGACAGAACGAAGGGGTGCAACCCCTAAACCGCCCATAACAATCAGGACATCTTTCCCCTTGATCTTTTCCACAGGAAAGCCATTCCCATAGGGGCCGCGAATTCCGATGAGATCATTTTCTTTCAACTTAAACAGGGCCTCGGTAACTGTCCCGGCCTTCCTGATACAGAATTCCAAAAGCCCGGGGCGTGACGGCGTAGAAGATATGGAAAAAGGCGCCTCTCCCGCACCGAGGACAGACAGCATGGCAAATTGTCCTACGCAGTATTTAAAGGCGAGAGCCTTTTCCATATCCGCAATCCGCACCTGAAAAAACTTGACATCATCTGTTAGAGGATACATGCGAACAATCCTTGCCGGTTCGGGGAGGAATGGATTGTTTGGATTTAATTCATTTTTTTCAACACTCATTTTCTTACCTCTTCGTGGAATCGATTCCAGAAGGAATCCACCTTGTCTCCGTCTAGCGTATGGGCCACTGTTTTCACGTTGATATCCACAGGACAGGTAGCTATGCAGCGACCGCAACCTACACAGGAGGGTTTGCCATATTTGGATATGTAGGCTTGAAGCTTGTGGGTATACCAGAGTTTAAGCCTGTCCGATCTTTTTTTTCTGAAGTTTTCGCCACCCGCCACCTCTGAGTAGTTTTCGAGGGTACAGGCATCCCAGCAACGGACGATTTGTGAAGAATCTTCGCCCAGAGCCGGCTTATCGTGAACATTGTAACAATTGCACGTTGGACAGACATTCGTGCAAGACCCGCAGGCCAAACAGGCATCTCCCAGTTTTTCCCAAAGGGTATCATTGTATTTAAGCTCCATAAGGTCGGGCATGGCACTGAAATTGATCTCTGTTTGGAAAGCTTCATCCCTTTCCTCACGCCATTGTATGAAGTTCTGGATATCTTTTTCGGCGATGTTTTCGTCAAACAATTCCGCTTTTACCCGGATCAGATCATCTCCTTTACTGGATCCGATCCAGACAAGATAAGAGTCCTTTAGATCTGTGAAAAAAAGATCATAACCCTCTTCCACGATATGGGTATTGGTGGATTTACACAGGCAATTTTCATCAGGCCAACAGGAATGGCCGAGGATCAATGTATTATCTCTGGCTTTCGAATAATAAGGATCATCGAAGACATAGCTGTAAAATCGATCCATGATCAACAATCCATGAATGTCGCACGGGTGAATACCGAATAGAATTTTGGGGGAAACGTGTGAAAAATCTTCCTCGTAGTTGTTTTTGCTTGCCTTAAACATGTTAAAGGACGGAGGTAAAAAGATTTTTTTTGGGGGGAGGATGGTACGTGTATAGTCAAGGTCGATTTGCGCAAAATCATCGATTTCTTTAAATACATGTCCAGAGTTGGGTTTCCTTACAGGAGCCCAGAGACCTGTCTTTTCTGAAATGACTTCTAAGAAGGGGAATAAATTCTCCTTTGATAATTTAATAACCCTCATTTTTTCTTTCCTTATATTTCCTTTGAATTATTTTTAGCTGCCTTTAAAAAAAAACCTTGAGCTAGCATAAGATGAAGATATCTGCAATTTCCGTGCCTTTTCAAAAAAAAGAGCAAGAAAATCGATGCAACCAGAGGAGAAACAAAAGAGATCTCAGGAGAATAATTTTATAAAAAAAAGAAGACTGTGGAATTTTTCCCCACTCCTGCACAATTTCGCCCTAGCTTTTTTGTCCCTCCGACAGATAGGAAACGGGTATCACATGAAGGGGATGGGCAAATGGAAGGATGTTCTATTGGATATGATATTTTTTTATTTTTGTGAT
>DAOVBT010000021.1 GCA_030670375.1 Candidatus Aminicenantota bacterium
CGGGATACAGACCGCAGTTTTATTTTTCGACGACGGATGTGACGGGGACGGTGAAATTACCTCAGGGAATAGAGATGGTGATACCTGGAGACAATGTGAATTTGGAACTCAATTTGATCACGAACGTGGCGATGGAGAAGGGAATGCGGTTCGCGATCCGAGAGGGCGGCCGCACAGTCGGTGCCGGCTCTGTCACCGATATCATTGAGTAGCCTTGGAGAGAGATAAACAGGAGTTTGAGCATAGATTAACGAGGAGAACGGAGTACTTGAAATGGAAAAAATAAGGATTAGGCTACAGTCATTTGATCATCGTCTGCTGGATCAGTCTGTGAAAGAAATTGTCATCAAAGCCAAAAGAACGGGTGCGAACCTCTCTGGCCCCATTCCTCTGCCCACACGCATCCATCGGTTTTGCGTTTTGCGTTCTCCTCATGTGGATAAAAAGTCCAGAGAACATTTTGAAATGAGAATTCATAAGCGGCTGATCGATATCAGCGATTATAACAACGAGACGATAGAGGAACTGCAAAAGCTGGAGCTCCCGGCCGGGATCGATGTGGAGATTCAGGCCTTTGGAACCGGAGGAGAATGACCATGGTCGAGGGTTTGATCGGGAGGAAAATAGGTATCACGCAGAACTTTGATGAACAAGGAAATGTCTTTCCTGTGACAGTGATTCAGGCAGGCCCATGCATGATCTTCCAGAAAAAAACCGGGAAAAAAGATGGGTACTCTTCGATTCAAATAGGTTTTATTGAGGAGAAAGGCCGAAAAAAGCCCAACAAACCGCTGACCGGCCATTCCGAAAAAGCAGGTGTTCCCCCTCCGAAAATTTTGCGTGAATTCCGTTTCATCGAGCAGGCGGAGGTAAAAGTAGGAGACCAATTTTTTGTGGATATATTTGAAAAAGGAGAAAAAGTCCATATCACGGGACGCAGCAAAGGCAAAGGGTTTGCAGGTGTCATCAAACGCTGGGGGTATCATGGCGGCAAGGCAAGTCATGGTTCTATGTTTCATAGACGTCCTGGTTCGATCGGGGCCTCGGCATACCCATCCCGTGTTTTCAAAGGCAAAAAACTTCCAGGGCATTTGGGTGACAACAAGGTGACAGTGAGGAATCTGACAGTTGTCCGAGCGGATAAGGAGAATAATCTGCTGGTGGTAAAGGGGGCGATCCCCGGAGCAAACGGTGGTTACCTATTGATCAAAAAGGCTAATTTCGAGCCGACGGCTGTTCCAGCAAAATCAACGCCTTCTGATGAGAAAAAAACCGAAGATAAAAAAACCGAAGATAAAAAGTAAGAGAAAACAATGGCAAAAGTTCAGATTTTAGACCAAGCCGGCAAGAAAACCAAAGAGATAGATGCGCCAGAAGATGTCCTGTCCTATCCGGTGAAAGAGCATTTGATATACGAGGCTGTCGTTAATTATCGAGCCAACCAGAGGCGAGGTACGGCTTCGACAAAGACTCGAGCCGAGGTGAGGGGAGGGGGACGCAAGCCTTGGAGACAAAAAGGAACGGGCAGAGCCAGGGCAGGCAGTACGCGGTCTCCGCTCTGGAGATCAGGAGGGACTACTTTTGGCCCTAAGCCGAGGGATTATTCTTACAAAATGCCCAGAAAGGCAAAGAGAAATGCCCTGAAATCTGCATTGGCCATGAAGTTTGCAGAAAAACAAATAATGGTTTTGGACAGCCTGAAATTCAAAGAGCCAAAGACAAAAGAAGGAGTGAATTTCTTAAAGAAACTCAAAATTGAATCTGCGCTCGTTATCGATAACCAGGAAAACAGGAACTTGTTCCTTTCTCTGCGAAATATCCCTAAAGTCAAGGCTGTCGATTTCAATCAAGTCAATATTTACGATGTTTTGAATCATAAATCGCTTGTGTTTACGCAAAAAGCTTTTGAGTCGCTGATGGAGAGATTAAAGTGAACAAGGATCCGTATAAAATCATCTTGAGACCCGTCATAACAGAAAAGACTTCCTTGTTGAAGGAGAAAAATCGAGAGGTTTGTTTTGAAGTGGACTCGAGAGCCAACAAAATTGAGATCAAGGAAGCCGCTGAGAAGCTTTTCAAAGTCAAGGTGGATAGAGTCCGTATCGTTAAAAAGAAGGGAAAGAAAAAAAGAGTTGGCAAGAATGAGGGATGGACAAAAGACTGGAAGAAAGCGTACGTGAAGCTCAAAGAAGGCGAAAAAATGATCGAATACTTTGAGGCTGTATAAAATGGGAATAAAGACATACAGACCTGTGACATCGAGTTTGCGTCAGAAGACAGGCCTCACGTTTGAAGAGCTTACCACTCGTGAACCGCATAAGCCCCTCGTGGAGTCGCTAAAAAAATCCGGGGGGCGGAATTCGCGAGGGAGGATCTCGATTCGTCATCGTGGCGGCGGTCACAAAAGGCTTTACCGAATCATAGATTTTAAGCGTAATAAGATCGATATTCCTGGGATTGTCGAAACGATTGAATATGATCCCAACCGGTCTGCTTTTATTTCGTTGATCAAATACAGAGACGGTGAGCGACGTTACATTCTATCGCCTGACAACCTTCAGGTTGGACAGACAGTGATGTCAGCCGACAGGCAGGTGGATATCCTCCCTGGAAATGCCATGCCGCTCAGGTTTGTTCCGTTGGGAACCATCATCCACAACATCGAAATGAGAAAGGCGAAGGGAGGGCAGATGGCAAAAGCGGCAGGTTCCGGTGCTCAAATCCTTGCCAAGGAAGGCGATTACGCACAACTTCGCCTTCCCTCATCGGAAATACGAAAAATACACCTCGATTGCCGGGCAACTGTCGGACAGGTCGGTAATGTCAGTCATCAGAATATTTCGATAGGAAAGGCAGGGAGAAACCGCTGGAAAGGGAAAAGACCTCATGTGCGTGGAACAGCCATGAATCCCATCGACCATCCTCATGGCGGAGGCGAAGGAAAGGCAAAGGGCGGCCGTGATCCTGTTTCTCCTTGGGGCCAGCCCACAAAGGGATACAAGACAAGAAGAAACAAAAGAACACAAAAGTATATTGTTCGGAGAAGGAGTAAGTAGTCATGGGTAGATCTCTGAAGAAGGGTCCGTTTATTGAGGATAAGTTGTTCAAAAGGGTCAATGATCTGTCTTCTCAAAGAGGAAAAAAACAGATCATAAAGACTTGGTCCCGTCGATCTACAGTCATCCCGGAAATGGTTGGATTGACGATAGCTGTATACAACGGAAAGAGGTTTATCCCTGTTTTTATCACAGAAAATATGGTTGGACATAAGCTCGGGGAATTCTCTCCAACCCGGACTTTTAAAGGACACACATCGAAAACCGCAAGAACTATCAGGATGAAGAAATAAATGGACGAAAAAAATATCGTTGCTCAGGCAATTACGAAATATGTGAGGATGTCGCCTCAGAAGTGTCGGCTGGTGACAGACCTCATCAGAGAAAGATTCGTAGGTGAAGCTCTCACTATCCTTCATTTTTCGAAGAAGAAAAAAGCGAGCGTCATCATCGAAAAATCTCTACGCTCAGCCATTGCCAACGCCCAGCAGAAGGCCCCCAACATTGACGTGGACAATCTGTTTGTATCCGAGATCTTTGTCAATGAAGGGCCTCATTGGAAAAGATGGAAAGCGGCTCCGATGGGAAGGGCTGCGAGAATATTGAAACGGACAAGTCATGTCCATGTATATTTAGAAGAAAGGAAAGGAAAATAAAGTGGGCCAGAAAACACACCCTCACGGATTTCGATTGGGCTTTAACAAGCAATGGAGTTCTCGCTGGTTTGCCAAGGGACCTGAGTATAGCCGGCTTATTCATGAAGACCTGAAGATGAAAAAAATCATCAAGGAAAGATACTATCATGCCGGGATTTCGGAGGTCGACATCGAGCGTGTCGGACCAAAAATCAGAGTGATCGTTCATACGGCCCGTCCCGGAATCGTGATCGGACGAGGTGGAAAGGAAATCGAAAGCCTCAAGACTTTCCTTCAGGGAATCGCTCAAAAAGAGATTTACATCGATATTCGGGAAGTGGACAAACCTGAACAAGATGCCCTTCTGGTCGCCGAAGGAATTGCCATACAGCTGGAAAAAAGGATAGCCTACCGAAGAGCCATGAGGAGGGCTGTGGAGATGTCCATGAAAATGGGGGCCAAGGGAATAAAGGTCATGTGTTCGGGTCGTTTGGGCGGTGTCGAAATAGCCCGATCAGAGTGGTACCTAAGGGGGCAGTTACCGTTGCAAACCCTGAAAGCCAACATAGATTATGGTTTTACCGAAGCGTTCACGACATACGGCCAGATTGGTATTAAAGTCTGGGTCTACACAGGAGATGTGGAGAAAGAAAAGATGACATCTCAGACAGGAGAGGTTGAGGAGATTTAGCCATGCTTATGCCAAAGAAGGTCAAGTACCGAAAACAGCAAAGAGGTCGGATGAGGGGCAAAGCTAATCGTGGATCTTCTTTATCGTTTGGTGAATTTGGATTGCAAGCTATGGAACCATGTTGGATCACAGCCAGGCAAATCGAAGCAGGACGGATTGCCATCACACGTCATGCCAAAAGAAAGGGGAAACTATGGATTCGCGCATTTCCATGGAAACCCGTAACAAAAAAACCCACAGAGGTCAGGATGGGAAAGGGCAAGGGCGATCCTGAGTTTTGGGTAGATGTGATCAAGCCCGGATGTATTTTGTATGAAGTAGAGGGTATATCAGAAGAAGTCGCAAGAGAAGCCATGCGGTTGGCTTCCCATAAGCTTCCGATTAGAACGAGATTCGTTTCGAGAAAAAGCAGGGAGTGGAGATGAAACCTACAGAATTGAGAGAACTATCTGATGAAGAGCTGACGCAAAAGGATGAAGAATTGAAAGATCAGCTTTTCAAGTTGAAGTTTCAACATGCTTTAGGTCAGTTGGAAGATGCCACGAAGTTGAACAACCTCAAACGGGACAGAGCAAGAATCTTGACCATATTGAAGGAAAGGAAGGAAGGGAAACAGGAAGAATGAACAATAAAGGAAGACGAACAACGAAAGTCGGTGTGGTCATCGGGAATAATATGAAAAAAACAGTGACTGTTCTCATCGAGCGTCAGGTGAGGCATCCTTTTTATAAGAAAATCGTGAAACGGCGGAAGAAATTCCTTGCTCATGATGAGTATGAAAAGTGCAAGGTCGGTGATCTGGTTAAAATTGTAGAAACGAGGCCCTTGAGCAAGAGAAAGAAGTGGAGGGTTCAAGAGATATTGGGATTATCCTCTGCCGATACTGAAAAAGAATTCGAGGTCAATAAAGAATGATTCAATCAGAAACGATGCTCAAGGTAGCCGATAATTCAGGAGCCCGAAAAATCCTGTGCATAACTCCTCTCGGCGGGGGAGTGGGCAAAACGGCCGCCATCGGCGATATTATTTCCGCATCGGTGAAGGAAGCCGAGCCTGAAAGCAAAATACCCAAGGGAAAGGTGGTTCGGGCTGTTATCGTGAGGACAAGAAAAGAAGTCAGAAGAAGAGATGGCTCCTACATCCGTTTTGATGACAATGCGGCGGTTATCATAAATCCACAGGGTGAGCCCATCGGTACGCGCGTATTTGGCCCTGTTGGAAGGGAGTTGCGGGAAAAAAAATTCATGAAAATCGTTTCTCTCGCTCCGGAGGTTCTTTGATGAATAAATTGATGTTAAAGAAAAATGATATGGTCATGGTCATTAGCGGAAAAGACAAGGGAAAAACGGGTAAGATTCTCAAAGTATTCCCGGAGAAAAATAAGGTTATTGTTGAAAAGGCCAATTTTATCAAGGAATTTATCCGTCGAGATCAGAGTAAAAACATACAGGGTGGCGTGATGGAAAAGGAAGCGCCGATCCATGTTTCCAATTTGATGCTGTATTGTTCGGAATGTGGTCGAGGGATCAGGATGAAGAAAAAAAAACTGGAGGATGGGAGCAACATCCGGATATGCAACAGATGTGAATCGACCATTGAATAGGAAAGGTGAGGTATAAGGAATGAGTCGTCTTCAGAAAAAGTACCAAAAGGAAATTCTTCCTGAGCTGCAAAAGGAGTTGTCCATAAAAAACAAGATGGCGGTTCCGAGGCTCGAGAAGGTTGTTGTCAACGTCGGAGTCGGTGATGCTATCCAGAATATCAAGTTGTTGGATACCGCAAAAGAAGAACTGAGCTTGATCACGGGTCAGTGGCCGGCCACAGGAAAAGCCAAAAAGTCCATAGCATCCTTTAAGCTCCGGCAGGGGCAAGCCATTGCCTGTTATGTGACTCTGCGAGGAAAAAGAATGTATGAATTTATGGACCGTTTGGTCAACATCGTTCTTCCCCGTGTGCGGGATTTCCGGGGTGTCTCCTCTCGGGCGTTTGATGGAAGAGGCAATTACACGTTGGGCATAAAGGAACAACTGGTTTTTCCTGAGATAGACTACACAAAAGTGGAAAGGCCAAGGGGAATGAACATCACGATCGTAACCTATGCCGAAAGCGATGAGCAGGCATTTGCCTTGTTGAAAAAACTTGGCATGCCTTTTAGCGAAGGAATATAAGGAAAAAGAAATGGCAAGAAAAGCAATGGTAGCAAAATATCTGAGAGAACCCAAGTTTCCGACCAGAAAGAAGTACAGATGTCGGATATGTGGGCGTTCCAAAGGATATTACAGGAAATTCGATATGTGCCGTTTGTGTTTTCGAGAGCTTGCTTTAAAGGGAGAAATTCCCGGAATAATAAAGGCATCATGGTAATTTGAGGGAGAAGATATGAGTTTAACAGATCCAATCGCAGACATGCTTACAAGGATACGTAATGCCTTGCTTGTCAAGAAAAAAGACGTGACCATGCCCTCTTCTCGATTGAAAGTGGAAGTCGCAAAAATCCTAAAGGAAGAAGGGTATATCAAAAACTTCAAGGTTATTGACGATAACAAACAGGGAAGCCTGATCTTAACTTTGAAATATACAGAAAACAACCGCAGCGTCATCACGGGACTCCAGAAGATCAGCAAGCCTGGTTGTCGCATTTATTGCAAGAGAGATGCCATACCCAAGGTTCTGGATGGCCTGGGGATTGCAATCGTTTCCACATCCCAGGGAATAGTTGCAGGGAAGAAGGGTGAAGAAAGGGGTGTAGGAGGAGAGGTCTTGTGCTATATCTGGTAAATTAAGATGAGAGGGGAAATGAGATGTCAAGAGTAGGAAAACAGCCAGTGCCGATACCGGACGGAATAAAGGTCAGCATCCTTACTGATCACATCGAGGTGGAAGGGCCAAAAGGTAAGCTGACTTCCCCCTTGTTCCCTGGGATCATCGTCGAAATGAAAGACAATCATATGGTCTTTACCCGGTCATCCGATTCTCCTCAGCATAGATCCATGCACGGTCTCTGTCGGACACTGGCCCACAACGCCGTGTTGGGTGTATCCGCAGGTTTCACGAAAGCGTTGGAGATAGTCGGAGTCGGGTATAGGGCTAAAATTGAAAAAAATAGGCTTGAATTAAGCCTGGGCTACTCAAAGCCTGTCGTCTATGAGATTCCAGAGGATATTGAAATCGTGTTGGAAAAATCCACTCTGATCAGTGTGAAAGGGATCGACAAACAACGGGTGGGACAGGAAGCGCACAAGATTCGAAGTTTTCGAAAACCGGATCCTTACAAACTGAAAGGGATCCGGTATGTTGGGGAGCATTTGCGCAAAAAAGAGCGCAAGGTAGGAGTGGTTGATGTTTAAGAAAAAAACTTTACTGAAGACAGAATCAAGAAGAAAAATACGCAAGCGTATACGGAAGAAAATCAGAGGGACGGCAGAGCGCCCAAGAGTTTTTGTTTTCAAATCCAACCGATATATCTACTCCCAGGCTATTGACGACATTACAGGAACAGTCTTGGCCGCAGCTTCAAGCGTTGAGAAAGAATATCGGGAGAAAAAGAAAAAAACAAAAAATGTGGAAGCATCTCAAACAGTGGGTGAGATGATCGCCAAAAGATTGAAAAAGAAAAAGATCAAGCAGGTGGTCTTCGATAGAGGCGTGTATCCCTATCATGGCCGCGTCAAAGCCTTGGCTGAAGCGATGAGGAAAGAAGGTCTCATTTTTTAAGTATTGCATAAGGAGGAGAAAGAGTGGGCGAGGAAGAAAAAAAAGAAGAATCCAAGCAGGAATTAGGTCAGGTAGCTCCAGATAAAAAAACTCAAGAGACAGAAAAAAAAGAAAAACCGTTCAGACACGCCAGGCCTGCAAGATTCGGCAGAAAACGCGAAGAAGAGGAAGATGTCGAGTTCAAGGATCAAGTGATTTCTATCCGCAGAGTGACCAAAGTTGTGAAGGGCGGTAAAAACCTCAGCTTTTCAGCTTTGGTGGCAGTGGGGAATGAAAACGGATTGGTCGGAATTGGAAAAGGCAAAGCTCGGGAGGTCCCTGTGGCCATTTCCAAGGCCGCACAAGATGCAAAAAAGAAACTGATCGAGGTCCCGATTTTGGACACGACGATTCCTCACTTCATAAAGGGAATACAAGGAGGAGGAGAAGTTATTCTTCGCCCAGCATCCAAAGGAACAGGTGTCATCGCTGGTGGAGCCGTCAGGATTATTATGGAGTTGGCCGGGATCAAGGATATTTTGACTAAATCCATCCGCAGCAACAATCCGATAAGTGTAGCTCATGCCACCATAGATGGCCTGAAAAGACTTAAAAGTCCCGAAGGGGTATCGAAAATAAGAGGGAAAGAAAAGGAATCGATATGGCAGTAAAAGAAACAGCCCCTAAACAGGGAAAAAACGTGACCGAACTCAAAATTCAGCTCGTCCGCAGCGTGATCGGTCGGCCCAGAAAGCAGAGAGAGGTTGTGAAGGGGCTTGGACTGAGGAGAATTGACTCAGTGGTGATTCGCAAGGATTGTCCTGAGATAAGAGGAATGATAAACAAGATATCCCACTTGGTGAATGTGGAAGTTTTGGAGAAAAAATGAATTTGAGCAACCTTCATCCTGCAAAGATGTCTCGCAAAGAAAGGAAACGTGTAGGCAGGGGACCGGGTTCCGGCAGGGGGAAAACGGCTGGACGCGGAACAAAAGGCCAAAAATCCATTTCCGGATATTCTCGGAAGCGCAGTTTTGAAGGGGGACAGATGCCTCTCTCTCGGAGGGTCCCCAAACGAGGATTCACGAATATTTTCAAAAAAGAATACAACGAGATCAACTTGGATCGGCTGGAACGGGTCAAAAAAGACAAGATCAAGCCAAAGGATCTGGTCGAGGCCGGTCTCCTCAAAAGGGAATCGCAGGTCATAAAGATTTTAGGAAGGGGCGAACTCAAATCTGCGAAAGAGATACACGCCCATAAGTTTACGCAGTCCGCTCAAGAAAAGATAAAAAAGGCGGGCGGAAAAGCCATTCTTATTGGAAGTAAGTGATGTTAAGCAGCATAAGGAACATATTCAGTATTCCTGATCTAAGAAGAAGGGTTATCTTCACTTTGCTCCTGTTGGCGGTCTATCGCATAGGAGCTCAAATTCCCAGCCCTGGCATAAGCGCACCTGCGCTTGAAGAGTTTTGGCAGATGCAGAAAGGAACGATCCTGGGATTTGTGGATTTGTTTACTGGACGAAGCATGTCCAGGATGACCATTTTTGCCTTGGGCATCATGCCCTACATCAGTGCATCCATTATCCTGCAGCTTCTTCAAGTGGTTTGGCCATACTTGGAAAGATTGTCCAAAGAAGGAGAGTTGGGGCGCAAGAAAATCACCCAGTACACCCGGTATGGAACCCTTTTGATCTGCTTGATCCAGTCCTTCGGAATCAGTATTTTCTTGGAAAGCCTGAGAAGCCCGGTGAGCAATCTTCCGATCGTCCCGAATCCGGGTTGGGGATTCAGGCTTCTGACGATTCTCACCATGACCACAGGTACTGTTTTTATCATGTGGCTGGGAGAACAGATTTCAGAAAGAGGGATCGGAAACGGCATATCTCTCATTATATTTGCAGGAATCGTGGTCAGTCTGCCTAGCGGTATACAGAGCATATTGGGAGGGATCGGCTCGGGAGATATGTCTCCGTTAAGAGCCCTCTTTCTTTTGGCCTTGATGCTGGGAGTCATCGTTTGTATTGTGTTTGTGGAACGGGGGCAAAGGAGAATACCTGTCTCCTATGCCAAGAGAGTCGTCGGCCGGAAAATATACGGAGGACAGAGCACGCACCTGCCTTTGAGAGTGAATACAGGGGGAGTTATCCCGATAATATTTGCTGCCTCTATTGTCACCATCCCCTCCACCATCGCCCAAATGGTTAAGGTACCGTTTATCCAAAATATAGCCATGCAGTTCGGTATGGGCATGCCCCTTTACAATTTGCTCTACATCGCAGCGATCATTTTCTTTACCTATTTTTATGTGTCGATCATTTTTAATCCAACGGATGTGGCGGACAACTTGAGAAAGTACGGCGGGTTCATCCCTGGTATCAGACCGGGGAAAAACACCTCCGACTTCATAGATGGAGTGCTCTCACGCATCACTTTGATAGGAGCCATCTATCTTGCTGCTGTGGCCGTGATGCCGGAATTTATGATCACAGGCTTCAAGGTGAGCGCCCTCCCGTTCATCGGCGATTTTTTGGACGCCAATTTGCCTAGATGGTTCACCCAGGGATTAAATGTGAATTTTTATTTTGGGGGAACCTCCATCCTCATTGTTGTAGGTGTGGCCATGGATACCATGCAACAGATCGAAGCTCAGCTCGTTATGCGCCATTATGACGGATTTATGCGTCGCGGGCGGTTAAAAGGAAGGAGAGGATGAAAATTATCTTGCTCGGTCCCCCTGGTAGCGGCAAAGGCACTCAGGGGGATTTAATCGAGCAAAAATATGGCTTCCCAAAGATTTCGACGGGAGACCTTCTGCGTGAGGCCGTTCAAGAAAATACGCCTTTGGGAAAAAAGGCCGAAGCTTCCATGAACAGAGGAGATTTGGTTAGTGATGAGATCGTGATGCAGATGGTTGAAGCGAGGCTATCCCGAGAAGACTGCCAGAAAGGGTATATTTTGGATGGGTTTCCACGGAATATCAATCAAGCGCTCTCGCTGGAGGAGATCCACATTCAACAAGCTGAGGTTGTTTTGGATATCCGACTGAGCGAGAATAAATTGATAGAAAGGTTATCCTCCCGGAGGATCTGCTCCCAGTGCGGGAATATTTATAATCTTTTTGTGAAGGCTCCGAATCGGCCCGATGAATGTGATGTATGCAGCGCAGGGCTTGCGCAGAGACAGGACGATATGCCCGAAGTCATTATGGAACGGTTGAGGGTATATCGTCAGGAGACCGAGCCGTTGATCGCATATTATCGAAAAAAGGCAAACTATCACCCAATCGAAGGAGATAAGGATATAGAATCGGTTTTCAAGAATATCCAAGCGGTTTTAGAGGCTGAGTTGACAAAATCCAACAGATCAGAGGCTATGCGATGATCGTGCTCAAGAGTGAGAAAGAGATCGTTGCCATCAGAAAGAGCAGCCGCATCGTGGCTCAAGTCTTGGCAGACCTCCGCAACATGATAGAACCAGGAATTGCGACGAAAGACTTGGATGCTTTTGCGGAAAAAAAAGCAAGAGAGATGGGTGCGATCCCCGCTTTTAAAGGATACAGGGGTTACCCTTCCTCTCTCTGCACATCCATAAACGAAGAAATTATTCATGGGATCCCCTCTTCTCGCAAGTTGCAGGAAGGGGATATCCTCGGCTTGGATTTCGGAGTTGTCTACGACGGCTATTATGGAGATGCGGCAGTGACCTATCCGGTTGGAGAAGTCAGCCAAGAGGCAGGCAGGCTTATCGATGCCGCAGAGAAAGCATTCTATAAAGGATTCGCAAAAATTCAGGAGGGATATCGGATATCGGATATATCCCATGCCATCCAGAATTCTGTCGAAGCACAGGGATTTTCTGTCATCCGCGCCTTTGTAGGGCACGGAATCGGGATATCTCTCCATGAAGAACCCCAGATCCCTAATTTTGGTCCTCCAGGACGAGGCCCGAAAATAAAAAGGGGATTGGTTTTGGCCATAGAGCCGATGATTGCGGCGGGAGACTGGAATATCGAGATCAAGGATGATAATTGGACGGCGATCACCAAAGACAGAAGCATCTCTGCTCACTATGAGCACACTGTTGCTTTCACCCAGCGAGGCGCCGAGATATTGAGCATTAGGGAAGAAGAAAATTTGCCTTTTGCTAAGGAGTCACCTTATGCCTAAGCAGGATGTATTCGAAACAGAAGGAACCGTCATCGAGACGCAACCGAATGCGATGTTCCGTGTGGAACTGGCCAATAAACACATCATCCTTGCCCACATTTCTGGCAGAATGCGCAAACATTTTATCCGCATCCTGCCCGGAGATAAGGTTCTTATCGAACTTTCTCACTACGATTTGACAAAGGGAAGGATAACCTATCGATTCAAATAGAGGAATAGAACGATGAAAGTCAGGGCATCTGTAAAAAAAATGTGCAGAAATTGCAGAATTATTAAAAGAAAAGGAATTCTTCGCGTCATCTGTACAAATCCTAAGCATAAACAAAAACAAGGATAAA